>CAYXMT010000008.1:0-27045 GCA_964466175.1 uncultured Methanosarcinales archaeon
TCGTATTTAAACTTTCCAATTTTAATTTTTTCAGGATTGAATATACTGCCTTGCTGGGCTTTAATTATCTCCTTCATTTTATCATAAGCAAGTCCTGAATTTAAGATATCTGCAGCTTTATTTTTTCCGTTTTTTATTCCTGCCATGCTAAAAATTTCATAAGCCATGGCTATGCATTTTTTTTCTAAATCCATAGGCCTTCTTTTATCCCGCTTCAATAACCATAACACATCTCTTGCTTCCAGAGCAGGGCCTATGCCATTGCCTATTGGCTGGGAACCGTTTGTAATTATGACTTTAACATGCTTCCTGAGCTTCCTGCCTATGTTCTCAAAATCTTTCTTTAAGTTCAACACTTCCTTCCTGGTTTTTACTTTAGTTCCGTTTCCTACCGGGATATCAATGAGGATGTGGGTGCTTGATACTGAATATTTTTTTGCCATTATAGAAGCCAAAAGCTGGCTTTCAGCATCAATCTCCAAAGTTTTCTCAACAGTTATTATTTTGTCGTCAGCAGGAGCCAGATTTAAAGATCCTCCCCAAACGATGCATCCATTGGTTTTTTCTATTATTTGCTTCATCTTTTTTATTGAGAATGTTACTTTAGCCAGGACTTCCATTGTGTCTGCAGTGCCTGCAGGGCTGGTTATTGACCTGCTGGAAGTCTTTGGGATTGCTAAACCTGCCGCAGCTATTAACGGCACTAAAATCATAGTGGTCCTGTTGCCAGGTATGCCTCCAATGGAATGCTTGTCAATTATAGGGTATTTATCCAGCTTTAGAATATCGCCGTGGCTGGCCATTGCCCTTGTAAGCATTATTGTTTCATTTATGGACATCATATTTGTATAGCATGCTGCAACAAAATATGTAAGCTCTGAATCGCTCAGCTTATTATGGACAATATCCCACACAATCTGGTTGATTTCCTTTTTAGTTAAACTATGGCCGTCCAGTTTTTTCCTTATAAAATCTATGGATAATGGTTTGCGGGCCAGTTTTATGCTTACCTTATCTTCATTTTTTAATTTTAAAGAAGTTATAACCTCTTCATAGACTCCTATGCTTCCTGCCCGGACTATTTTAGAACTAGTTGCAATATTCACAACAACTGTCTCAATCTTTTTGCCTTTTTTTATTTTTATCCTGTCCATATGATGTATATCAAACATCATAGCATCTTTTTTATTGAGAATAACAACTAACGGGCCTCCACTTGCAATGTCCAGGTCCTTGATTTTCAATTTCATTTTTGAGAAAAATAATTATGATGATGATTTTAATTATTGTTCCTGTTACTTCTTTTCCTCTTCATATATTTTAATAAAAGTTACGAGCATTGCGATTATTATTGGGCCTATGATTATCCCTATAAAGCCAAGAAATTTTAATCCTCCAACAACTCCCAGCATTACAAGAACCGGATGCAAACCGGATTTGTCCCCTATTATCTTTGGCTTGAGTATATTGTCTATGGTGCTAACAACAAATATCCCATAAAGCATAAGAAGAATTCCTTTTACTACCAGGATAGATTCCATGTTAGTATAGCCGTTAAATATCAGCATTAAAGCTGCCGGAAACCAGATGATGGAGGATCCTATGTAGGGGATTAAAGCTGCAAAAATCATGACTATTCCCCACAATAATGGGGAAGATAATCCAAATATGAAGAATCCTAAGCCAGCTAAAGTTCCCTGGATTACTGCAATTATTATGCTTCCGTAAATAACTGCATAAGCCATGTCATTTAATTTTTTGAAAACGTGCTTCCTGTATTGGGTTTTCAACGGCATAATGCGCTCTATTTTGTCAACAAATATTTTTCCATCCCTAAAAAGGAAAAACATGACAAATAAAACAATGAACAGATCAAGAATAAATATCGGAATTGAAAAGAGTATATTTGAAATGTTTTCTGTTATTTTTGTTGTGCCTTCCTTGATTGTCGTATCAAGATAATATTTTATTTGCGGGTCGTTTATTTTATCGGAAATAAGATTTGAAAATTTACATATAGTTTTGTCATCAGGTTGGCATTCTGTCAGGAATTGATTGCCTGTAAGCTGCTGTCTTGACAGAAGGTATGTGGTGTAAGCCTCCTGAGATATGGTATTAAGCACGAAAAATAATGGCAATGTTATCACCAAAATCACCAGCAGAGAGGTAATTAAAGAAGAAAAATTCTTATTTGGGATTTTTTTATTGATTTTTAAGTATATCGGGTAAAAAATATAAGAAAAAACTATTCCTGTAAGAACTGCAGTAAGAAAGGGTTTTATAATTAAAAATGAGACTACAATCAAGACTAAAAAAATCAGGGTGAAAACCGTTTTTTGATATGCTTCTGAATTCATTTTAGTATCATATATTTAAATGGGCCCGAAGGGAGTCGAACCCTTGACCTCCGCCATTTCAATTGATTAACTGAACAAGTTTAATTCTATGTCGAGGCGACGTCATAGCTACTAGTAGCGAGCAAAGCTGCACTTCGCATATCACTAGACTACGGGCCCGCGAATAGGGTTAAGAACAGAGCATATAAAAAGATTACTATTAACTTGAACAAACAAAAATGTTTATATATCAGTTATGCAAAGGGTTAAATATAGTTTAAATAGAGGTTCTTATGAAAAACTCGAAAAGTTGCGGATGCCTGATTGGAACAGAAGTTATAGAATCAGAAAAGGCTAGAAGAAAAAATGAGTTTAGGATAAGAGAGATAACTACAAAACTTAAAAATATTAAAGATACTAAGAAAATAGCTAAGCTGAAAGCCGAAAAAAAAGACCTTTTGGTGTCTCTTAAAGGCGCAATTGACCACAAAAAAAGTATGAAAAGGAAATTTGATGATTATGTTAAAAATAGCGGCTATGTGCCGCCGAAATTGAGGAAAAGTTAAGATGGCGCATTCAAACCAAGAAATTTTAAAAAACTTCATGGGGGCTATTTGCAGAGTGGTTTCTGAAGGCACTTCCGACACTTATGCCGCAATGGTCATAACGAAATTCAGTAGAAGTAATAGTGCAAAGTTCCCTTTTGTAAAGCATATCACTTTAGATTCCAACAAAATCCAGGTAGACAAAAAAGTCAACTCTGTTAGTCCAAAATTAATCGGGGTATTTATAAAAAAAATGATGGACTCTCTTTTTTCGGATTTATTTAAACGTTTAGTAAAAAGACAGCTGGGCATAGGCCTTTTGGAGGATTTAAAAGATATAGGCGTAAAAATTTAAAAAGAAAAAAAGGTGATTAAAGATGGTTGTGGATTTAAATACTGGAATAGGTGTAAGTGTTCTGACTGATTCTTATAAGGCTGGTGCTGATGCAGCAAACAAAGCCATTAAGAATCTTGGGCAAAAAAAGGCTGATGTGCTAATGGTGTTTGCTGCGCCAAAATTTAAACAGCAAAAAATGCTGGATGGCATAAGTTCTGTCATAAAAAGTATCCCCATGATTGGAGGCACAACTGCAGGAGAGATATCTACAAAAGGGTTAAGTGTAAATTCTGTTGTAGTTATGGCGCTTAACTCAAAAGATATAAAATTCCATGTAGGAATTGGAAGGAATATAGGCAAAGGGGAAGTGAATGCCGGCAAGGCGCTGGCAAAAAGCGTGCTTAAGAAAGGATCTAAAAAAAACGCTAACACATTAGTTATGCTGCCGGATGGACTGGCTGGCGACGGTTTGGCGATTATAAAAGGGGTTCAACAAATTTTGGGAAATGATTTTGAAATTGTTGGCGGGGCTTTGGGAGACGAAGCGAATTTCAAGAATACATACCAATACTATAACGGAAAAGTTTATGACAATGTTGTTGTTGGAATGCTTATCAGCAATACAGGCAAAATAAAAACGTCGACAGGTGTAATGCACGGCTGGGAATCCATTGGCAACAGGTTTAAATGCACAAAAGCAAAAGGAGGTGTTGTTTATAAGTTTGGAGACAAAAAGGCGCTGGACTTCTATAGGGAGTTATTAGGAAAGGACAGAGGCAAGAAACTTCCGGCAATAGGTTTAGAGTACCCTATGGGGCTGATTGATGAAAGGGCAAAAATAGAAGGCTATGATTACTTCCAGATAAGAGCTCCTGTTGGAATAGGTGAAAAGGACGGCAGCGTTACTTTTGCAGCAGCTATACCTGAAGGCAAGGAAGTAACATTAACATATTCTTCCAGGTCAACAATAATTAACGGCTCTAAGCTTTCAGCTATGCAGGCTAAAAAGACACTGAAAGGGAAGGCCAGATTAATTTTGATGTTTAGTTGTGTGGCAAGAAAATTGGTGCTGGGCAGAAGAACTAATGAGGAGATTAATGTGGTTAAGAAAGTCTTCGGAAAAGATGTACCTATTTTTGGCTTTTACACTTATGGAGAAATAGGGCCTATTGACAAGAGAGTTCCTACATTAAGAAACACAAGATGGCACAATGAAACTGTGGTGATTTATGTATTAGGAGAATAGCCTTAAGCTGTTTATTAATAAAAAGAGGTAAAATATGGTACGCTTTAGATTCTATTCAAAATTTGTAAGTCTTTTTATATTAATAGGCTTATTTTTAGCTTTGGTTTTGCCTATTGAAGCCCATTTCTTAGAAGAATCTACAAAAGCAATTCAAACAAAAGAAGCAATATCCAGGTTGCCAGAATTTTCCCTTCTTCCAGATTCATTTTTTTATTTTTTGAAAAGTTTCAAAGAGAAAATTCAGAGTTTCTTTATTTTTAATATTGAGAGTAAGCTGGCTTTTCAGATGGATATAGCTAATAAAAGATTAGCTGAGCTAGTAGACTTGACTCATAAAAATCAGGAGCAGTATATAGAAAAAGCATTAGAGAGTGAGGGAAGGGCATTATTTGAGCTAGTTGAACTAATGGTACAGGCCGAAGATGGAGGGGTAGATATTCAAAATTTGGAAAAGATACATAAACAACTTTTAGATGACCATGAACTAATACTTTTGAATATAGAAGATGATGTTCCTGAAGATTCTAAAGCAGCCTATAGTCATATATTAGATGTTATTGACCAAAATAGAGACTATATGGAGCGTGAACCTCAACATGAAGTAGAACAAGTTCCTACGCAACCATTAGAAGAAAAACATGGAGAGGAAGAACACGAGCCAGAAGAGGAAGAGCGTTCTCATTAAAACAAAGCATTAGGTTACTATGTAAATGGATGAGCTAAAGCGTTTAAACAAGATTCTTAATATAGAACTTGCAGTAATTATAATTTTTATTGTAGTTATGGGGGCAGGAGTATTCTTAGTTTTTCAACAACTTACTCTTAGATTGGATGCTATAGTAACCCAAACTGAAAGCGCAGAAGCGGTTTTGGCATTAAAAGATATTATTTCCTGGCAAAGCGAATATGAGGTAGAATTTAGAACTATGGGGAAGGAAAAGTATGCTCAAAATTTTTGGGCCATTGGGGAAGAATTTGATAGTATGTGGAAAGAAGCAAGGGCCAACATAATTCTTTTTGACCCTGAAGCATCTTTCTTCTATAAATCCAATAATTTACGAGATTATCATATTGAATTTAATGCAGTAGTTTCAGAAATCTTTAGTCATACTAGAGAAGGCACTTTAGAGGAAGCAAAAGACCTTATTGAACAACATGAAACTCTTGAAGAAAAAATGGTAGAGATCACTAACGAATGGCAGGAATTGAATAGAAAAAACCTTATAAGTTTACGCAGTGATGCAACTAGGTTTACAAATACTGTTTTTGGGATTGGTTTAGTATTTGTGTTACTAATATCAGCCAGCTTCATAACAATTTCCAGAAGATTCTTTTCTCCCTTTATAAAAAATCTTGTAAGCGATTTAACAGATAGGACAAAAGAATTAGAGAGAACTAAGAAGGATTTAGAGAAATCAAAAACTGTTTTGGAAATAAAAATAAAAGCCAGAACTAAAGAACTTCAAAATCTGACCCAGAACCTAGAAGAGCAAGTCAAAAAAAGGACTAAAGATTTAGGATCTGTAAACAAGGAACTTGTTAAAAAGTCGCTAGACTTAACAGAAATCCGAGGGAAACTTGAAGACAAGAATTATGAGTTAGAGCAAGCTAATGAGGAAATTCTGGAGCTTATGAAAGCAAGGACAGAATTTATCAGCAGGGCTGCTCATGATTTAAGGACACCGATAACACCGATAATGCTCCTTATTCCAACAATTAAAAAGCGCATAAAAGACAAGGGGATTTTATATGACCTAAGCGTTATGGAAAGAAACGCAAATTATTTGAGACTTATAGCAAACAATCTCATAAGCTACCTAAAATCTCAAACTGGGAAATATACTTACATTTTCAAAAAAATGAACGTAGAGAAGATTATAGATGATGTAATTAAAGTTTATGGGGAGGCTTTCAAGCAACATAAAATATCAGTAAAAAAGAACATTGCCGGCAAGCTGCCTCTTGTTGAAATGGACGAGCTTAAGATTACCGAAGTGATACAAAACATATTCTCGAATGCGTTAAAATTCATGCCGAAAGGCGGAAGATTGACAATCAGCGCGAAAAAAATAGATAATATTATAAATATCAGATTCGAAGATACTGGCATAGGTATTACGAAAAGTGATTTGCCAAAAATATTTGGAGAGTTTTTTAAGGCTGATGTATCTAGACATGTTGAAGGAGAAGGACTTGGCCTTTCGATCTGCAAGGAAATTATAGAAGACCACCATGGCAGAATATTGGCGGAAAGTGAGGGTCGAGGAAAAGGCAGTGCGATACTTTTTGAGATTCCAATCAAACAAAAAGCAGGGTGATGATATATGAAGAATAAGGGCGGGAAAAAGGAAAATAAGAAGATTGTTTTGCTGGTTGATGATAATCCTGACTTATTGTATAGTGTCAAAAAAGGGCTAGAATCTTTGAGCGAGGATTATGGGGTGGTTACTGCAGAGAGCGGCAGAAAATGCCTGCAATCATTAAAGAGCATTAAACCAGCCCTAATTTTGCTTGACATCATGATGCCCGGCATGGATGGCTGGGATACCTGCGCCAAAATTAAAAGCAATAAAAAAACAGAGAATATACATATAGTATTCTTAACTGCAAAAACTGACCCAGTAAGCAAAAGCATGGGGAGGCTTGCTTCCGCAGATTATATAACTAAGCCATTTGATATGAAAGACCTGAAAAAAAGGATTGATTTTGTTGTTAAATCTAACCGTAAAAAATGAGAGTTGAAAATATGACAAACCGGGATGTGACTAAGGCTTTTTTTAAAGCTACCAGGGATATTATCGCTGAAAATACTTCACCCCACTATAGTACGCTTGCTATGAACGGTATAAGAACCCAACTATGCAAGGAATTTAAGTTCTTAAAAAGCATTCATATAAAAGGAAAATCAGTTGAAGTGGATAATAGCATAAATTCTGTTGGTGAGAGGGAATTGAAAAGATTTTTTATAAAAGTCGTCAATTTGATGGGACCTAATTACCTGAAAATGTTATTGGCCCAAAGGCTTGGCCAAAAAGAACTGTTCTATTTAGAAACTCTTGGATTGAAGTTTGGATAAACTGAAATGAAGATTAAGATTTTTATGGGTTTTGTTTTTGTACTATTTTTTTTGAGTTTAATGAACTTCGCAGCAGCGCAGTCCGAGACAGTTAATGTCGGCAACCTAAAAAGCGTTGCAATTCCTATACATATCGTTGAGCTGTTTTTGGCACTTTTTATTGCCTATATGTCATTGAAGTTTTTCAGAATAACCAAGCCCATTAGCTTATTTTTATACATATATTTAGCTATAGGCTTTTTTATCATCAATACGCTGCTATATTTATTTCTATATTTGAGCTTAAATACTCAGCTGGAAATGAGCTTTGTAAATGTATATATCGGAAGTAGGATTGCATTAATGGGAATGGTAATATCGTTTGTGGTCTTTTTCTACCAGTGGAATAAGATTATGAGAACTGGCAAGTGAGTTTGATTATGTTTGTTAAATAAAAGATTTTCTAATTGACTGCCCTAAGGGGCTGAAGAAGAACAGGAAGAAAGCTGTTACCAATCCAAAGACAGTTAATATTGCTTCCTGCATTATCTGGTGGAACCTTGTAAAGTCTCTTGTTGCATCAATAATATCTGTCTCGGTAACGATTCCCACTAACTTGTCTTTCTCAACAACAGGGAATATTCTCATTGTTTCTTCTTTTAATTTTTTAGCTAAATTAGAGTAATTTTCATTTGGATCAACTACAAAAAATTTTTTGCTCATAACGTCTTTCACCTTGGCTTTAGGGCTTATATTTATTATTGCTTTGATTAAATCATGAAGTGTGACAACTGCTATTGGGATTTCGTGTTTTATCACCAACAAATTGCTGATGTTCTTAGCTACTATCAATTTTGCAGCTTCTGCTACAGTTGCATCTTCTTTTATTGTTACTACATTTTCCGTCATTATTGCTTTTGCCTTTATCATTTGATTACCCTAAAAAAGGAAAAAATTCAATTAGGTACCTATATAACACAAAAATAAAAAGCTCAAAGATTACAAAGATTACAAGCACCGCATTCTGTATATTCCTATGGAATTGGATATTATCATTTATTGCACTTACTATGACATTTTCAGTTATCACACCAACTAACTTTTCATTTTCCACTACAGGGTATCGCCTAAAATGTTTGGTGTTGATTATTTTATTTGCCTTCTCTAATTTTGAATTGTGGCTTATTGCAGTCACAGGAGAAGACATTATTTCTGTAACTTTTTCTTTTGGGTCTATTTTTTTAGAAATTAAATTTCTTACAATATCTGATTCAGTAATCACTCCAATTGGCTTTTTTCCCTCAACCACTATTACACAACCCTGGGGATTATCAGCCAGGAGTGTGGCTACATCAGAAATCCTTGCCTCTTTTTTTAAGGTTGGGATATGGGTGTCCATTATTTTGCTTATTTTTGGCATTACTAAAATTGTTACAATTATTGTTTAAAAAGTTTTCGATGGACTAGAAAAAGCCTCTGCCGGGATGTGCGCCCGGGACCTCCACCTCTTTGTTTTGACATACCAAGGTGGCGCACTGGCTACTATGCTACAGAGGCATAAGAATGCGAGGGGAGGGATTCGAACCCTCGGACGGACTAACCGACAGGATATCTTATTTACACATAAGTGTCGGACTTATCTTAAGTCCTGCGCGTTTGACCAGACTTCGCTACCCTCGCATTAGATTGAAAAGAAAAGAAAACTGTATTATAAACATTACTATTCATTTGACTTTCATCTTGTATAATTCGAAAAAAGCCTTGAGTCTTTTGTGCAGGTCATAGCTTAGATCTGTAGCTGGGCCTTCAAGCCTTTCCGTCTCTGTGGACCCAATATTCCATATATACTTGTCAAACAGTGTCCTGAAAAATATCGTTAAGGGATTTGCTGTCCATTGGTGCTTCAGCTCTGTTTCCACAAAACCATCAATGACTATTAAAGCATCTGCCTGGTTTATCCTTATGTTGTGGCCTTTTCTTTTTATTCTGGATTCTTTGACATTATCAAACAATGCCCTTATTCTTATAACATACCTTACAACATGAGTAGCTTCTTTCCATGCCTCGATTATCCACTCTATTTTTTTTCCTTTTGAGGCTACATCTTCTGATTTTTTCTTTAAGTCTTTTTGCATGCCTTTTTCATCCATCCATTTGGCTACTTCAGCGTAAAATTCTTCTATTGACAAAGGTCCATTGTAGCTTAACCTTAATTCATTGACTACATGCTTTTTTTCTGCCATCTTAGTGAGCTGAAATAAACGGAGGCACTTTTGATACAACCTTGTAATGCTTATACATATTAAAAAACTGCTCTAGTGTATGATATAAATGATTCATGTCATAGCTTAATCTTTGCTCAAATCTCTCTGTGTAAACCTTATAAAAAAAGGTGTTGTAAAGCGACCTCAAAAACTGGAAAAAGGGTATAACTTCCCATCTCTGCTGCTCGTCCAGTTCAAGATAGCCGTCAATATATATTTCGACGCTTCCACTTCCAATTTTAATTTTTTTGTTGTCCACCATTGCATCTACCTTGTTATAGTCTTTAACTAAAACCCTGATATTAGGCCAAAGCCTTCCATAATCAGATATTTTTTTCCAGGGACGGACCTGCCATTCCATTTGCTTGCCTGTTTTGGTGTTGTTCTCAAAATCCTTTAGGTTATGCATGTCAAAGCCCCTTTCCTTTAAAAAAGCGTATATATTTTTTATTAGATCATTGGCATTAAACGGGCCCTTATAATTAAGCCTTAAATGATCCACTACTAATCTGAGTTCTGACATTTTTTTGTATAATTAATTGATTATTATTTTAGTGTTCTATTGATCTATCTCCTTACCGAATGGTAATCTTTGTACTCACATGATTCTGACTCCATCTTCAATCTTTCCTTGATTAACTGCTGCAGCTTCAAATAGACACTATAGTACATCTGGTCCCACCATACGGATTCTATCTTTTTATGCACAACATACTTATGGTAAAACTCTTTTAAGTGGACATAGAAATTGCTTTCATCAAAGTTCTTTTCATAATCAAGTTTTGTGGCTCCCTTGAATTGTATCCATAATCTTCCTTTTGTAAATGTTCTTTTGCTGCCATCCTTCATAACAACCTCTATATCCTGCGTATCAAAAGTATGCAAAAAGATATCTATCTGGTATTGGTAATTTTCCTCCACATCCCTTACAGCCTGCCATACATGGTATACTTCAGGTCCAAAAGGCCCCGGACTCTTCTGTATATATCTTTGCTCATAAAACTTGAATTTAGCCCTATGGAAGAAAGAAGCCACAAATTCATATAAATCCTGCATATCCCAGACTCCCTTATATTGGAAATATGAGGTAAATGCAGCTGCTTCCTCACGGAAAACATCTTCTGGATTCATAAGAAAAAACTAGGATAGAATGTATTTAAAGTTTTTGGAAATTCCGGAGGGGTTACAACTCTATCTCCAGTTTAGCGCAGTTATCGCAAAGAACTGCCTCATTGGTTTCCTTTACTTTTTCAGAGTATTCTCCGCATACCTGGCAGATTCCTTCTGTAGGTATTATGCGGTTTATTGGCTTCCTGCTCTCTTCCTTCAGCTCAAATTTCTCAACAACCAGGTCAAAAAGCTGCGGCTGTATTTTAAGAATATCTTTTATTGTAAGCAGTCCAAGCATCTCATTATCCTCAACTACAGGCAAATGCCTGATGTTGTTGTCCCTCATTTTGATAAGGGCATCGTAGATATCTGCGTCAGGTGAGATTGTAATAATTTTTGTTTCTGTAAATCTCTTTACGTTTTCATTTGCATCTATTCCGTCTGCTACTGCTTTCCTTACAATGTCCTGTTCAGTCAATATACCTAAAGAATTCCAGTCTTTTACGACGACAGCGCCGACGTGCTTTTCTGACATTAGTTTGGCGCATTCCAGCAATGTTGCGTTCCCACTTACAGAAACAGGATTTATGGTCATAGCGTCTGCAACTTTGTAGCCGGATTTCATCCTGTAAATAAACGAGATTTTAAAATTTATAAAGTTATTGATTTAGTTGTTTCCAGAAAATATATAATGCAAAATATAAAATGGTTTATTGATAAAAAGAGGGCAGCTGGCGAGAATCGAACTCGCGCAACAAGATACCTGCATGCAAGCCCACGAGCACGCTCGCGGGCAACTCCACAGTCTTGTATTCTACCACTAAATTACAGCCACCATCATAGATATTACTTAGAACTAACTTTTGCCTTATAAATCTTTTGTGGTTGTTTTTACTTTATAGAAAATTTCGCTTTCGCTCAGGTAGCATCTGCTCACCTGAATGTGTTTTCTCAGGCCTGACACCCCGTAAGGGACATCCCCCGTTAGGCTTAATGGTTTTTCGAAGGTCTCGCAATTTGATGCTACCTTTATTTTCTACAGAGCAAATTATTCTTTATCTTTCCTTCAAAAAAATCTGATAAGAAATATAGGGGAGCATAAATGCAATCGTATAGACAGATCCAACAATTATAGGATCCTGCGGATTTTTCAGTCCTATTAATTCCTCCAGGCTATTTGATATAACAAAAAAATTTATTACAGCAATAACCGGAATTATTATACCCAAGAATAAATGGTGTTTTACATCCAAATTCTCTATGCCTCTGACCAGTAATTCAAACAGCAAACCAAAGGACAGTCCTAAAGTAATAACAACAATATAAAGAGAAACACCTTTTAGTACGAGAAGAATTGGTATTAGTGATATTGAAATAATGAGATTCCCTATTACTGCAATCAACAAAGAAAACCAGTAAACGAACTTGTCTAAAGCTTTTATCTGGGGAGATTTGCTCTTTTTTGCTTTTTCTATTATTTTAAGGGTTTTATTTATGTCCTTTTTATTCCATCCTTTTTCAACAAGGTAGTTCTTTATGCCCTCCATTATTCCTCTTCCCTGCCTTCAATAATTCTCTCCACATAATCAATAAAATTTTTTGATGCTTCGTAATGCTCTTTCAAAATATCTATATTTACTTCAACTATTTCGTTGTTGTCAAGCATACAAGTCATTGTAACGTGCCTTCTAAACTCTTCCCTCTTAGTATACTCTGCCCGGATTATCTTCCTTAACTTGATATATAGGTCTATGTAAGAAGTAATTTCTTCATCTGTAAAAGTTTCCATGAGCAATTTAGACCTCATTGCAGGATTTTCAGGTATTGCATCTATCTTTTTTTCTTCTTTTGCATGCTTAAGCAGGGATTCTATTCCAAAAGAAAACGTATTTATTAATCTTTCAACCATGTGCCTCATCATGTCTGCAGTACGCGTATACTTCAGGCTTACATAGAACAAATGGTCTACTCTCTTCAATTCCTGCCTTGCATTATCCATGGCTTCTTTCATTTTTTACGTGCCAGTATAGTTGAAAATCCTAACTGATTTTCTAAGTTTCACTTCGTGAAACAAACAGCGTATTGGGATGTCTTCAACATCCCGAGACTGCTTTCATTGTATCAAATTTTGTTGTATTTTTATCTTATATGTATTACCTAAATATTGCCTCATCCTTGCTTACAATGGTAGAGACATTTTTTATAAATAATTTTGCTTTCTCTACATAGGTTTTCATCATATTTGAAGATATGGTTTTCATCCTGTAGTTGCCGTTGCAGATAACAAGGCTTTCATTCCTTGAGAATTCCATGGGGCTTTTCCTGTGAGCAACTATTATTTCCTTTATATCCTGAATAATTTTCAGGTGTTCGCTGTCTATATTATATCTCCTTGAGCATTTATCCTTGAATAACTCAAATTTGCTTGTGAAATTGTCCGGAAACGGAGGAATGCGCTTAAAGACTCTTTCATAATGGAGTACAGAGCCCATCCCATAAGTAAATGCAAGAAACAAGTTTTCTATAACAGAAAGCAGAAGTTTAGGGTCCTTAACTATGGGGTATGTCATTGACAATATATGGTCTGCAAGCTGTAATTTTTTGCTTGCTGCATCTCTTAACTCCTGGAATTTTTCCATTTTAATTTTAGAAGGAAAAATTGTTTGATGTTTATTACTCGCTCTTTAAGGCCATTATGGCTTTTGCGAGATCATTATCATTTTCTGTAATAGATTCTTTTGCCTTTTCTTCTGTAGCTCCTGTCTGCTCCATTACTGTCTTAATGTCTTCTTCATTTATTTCAGGCTCTGAAGATATTGCGCGCTCTTCCGGCTGTCCAACAATCTGGAAGGTTTCCTGGCCCATCATATTGACCTTGCTTACCTGAGGATTCTGGATTATAATTTCCTTATTGCTTGTTTTTATTATGACTTCTGTTGCATCAATTTCTTCCTGTTTGATTCCAAGCTTCTTCATTGCTTTCTGTACATCTCTTGGATTCATTCCGGGTATCATCTTTATATCCCCAACATTCTGTTTCCGTATGTGTAAAGAAATACCATTATCATTATAACTACAAAGCACATAATAATTATATGCCCTGGTTTTATCCTTATCTTGCTTTTGTACTCGTCAAAGTACCTCATTAATCCTCCCATTCCGGAGGGCATTGAAAGTTTGTTGTCTTGCGGCATTTTTATTGTTTATTTTTAGTAAAATATAGGGCCAGAATAAGCCACCTTCTGTCAGATCGTGAGCAACAAAGTTGCTATTATCTGTCTTAGCATTTAACTAAGCGTCTTTAGCTTTGCAGCATTGACTTGCACCAGGCAGGACTCACCGTTTCATCCTTCCCTGAAAAAATGTCTGGAGGTTAACTAAAGATTGTCACCAATCTCCTCGCGTCCATCATCCTATAATCAGGAGGTTTCGTTTCTGAGTGGTTGCCATCCATCTCTGGATCTTGCTTTCACAAGTGTCTATTAGGCAAAAACCTAAGTGGGTGGACTTTCCTCAGTATTTGCATAACAAATACCGTTAGCTAAGTACTGACCCTACCTCTTAAAGTAAGAATAAACTGTTTATAAGATTATCTATTTTTTCTTCCCTTTTAGCATTGAATCCTTAAGGGCTGTTATCTGTTCAAGCTGCTCAATAAGAATGCCTTCTTTTATATCTTCGCCTATTGCAAGAAGTATGATGAAAATGACCATTAACAGCCATAAGAAAATAGTCTGCAAAAATCCCCAGCTTAATTGCCCCCCTTCTGCAACATAAGTCTTGTTTATCAGCATATATCCTAGAACGAGAATAAGCATGCCCACTATAAGGAGCATCTTCTCAAAAGAGCTGGTTTTCCTTACTGTTACCATTCTTGTATTTCTTGAATATTAGGTTTATATACTTTTTTATTTTTGCTTGATTAATACGAAGATTTCGTATTTCTTTTTGCCGCTAAAAACTTCCCTTTGACCTGAAATTTTAAACTTAAATTTAGAGGAATATTTTTTTATTTGCTCTTTATCTCCCATCAAGACCATTTTTCCTTTTTTGTTTAGGACAAATTCTGACTGATAGAAGAACTCGTTGCAGATATTATCATATTCTTTTTTTTGTGCGGAAGGCAAAATTGTAACTATTCTATCTATTTTGTTCTTCTCAAATTTTGTATCCATCCATTCTATATTTGCCCTGCTGAATTTGATTTTTTTGCCAACACCTGCTATCTTGCTGTTTTTCTTTGCATAATTCAGGTATTTTATGGATGTGTTGAGATTATTGATATCGAGCTTATTATCCAGGATTTCCTTGTCTAGTTTCTTGAATAATTTATTGAAATCAAAATCTTTGAATTTTATGGCTTTTAGAAAAATGAATTTTTCCCTGTTGAAGAAGTTTACTGGAAAAGATGATGCAAACAAGGCAGCTTCTATAGGCATTGTTCCTGAGCCTGAAAAAGGGTCTAGCAATGTTTCGTCTTTATTGTATCCTGACAACCTGACAAGAAAGTATCCTATTGTGCCTTTCATTGCAGCAGGATGCGTAAATATGTTGTAGGACCTTTTGCTTAAATCAAAACCTGCAAAGTCTATGCCTAAGTAGCATTTATTTTCTGTTATATGGGCAGATATTATTATATCCGGATTATCAAGATCGACTTTTGGCCTGTAATTATATTTTTTTTGTATGTGGTTTATTATCAATTCTCCAAGTTTTTTTTCCAATTCCGGTGTTGAAATTCCATTATTACTGGTTTTTATGCAGTTTGCCCTAAATTGCGTGTTTTTACTTAACCATTCACCGAGGTTTATTTTTTCTAAATTTTTTTTGATGTCCTTCAGAATATCGCTATAATTGAATTCTTGAAGAAGGCAGTAAATTCCTATTGCAGACTGTGATTTATAGCATAATCTAAATAAATCTTCATATTTTTTTATGTCAAAAACAATGCATGTTTCATTAAGTTTTGAGTTTTTGCCTATGAGCTCCTTTACTTCCAAAGCAGCAATGTCTTCCATCCCCTTATGGGTTGTTAAAAATCCTTTCATAAGATGTTTGATTTATAGATATTTATAAAAATGTTTATAATTAGCAGAGTAGTACAATGAATAAAAATACAATAATAAGATGGTTTCATTAACAAAAATCTCAATAAACGAAAAATAATTGATAATAACAATCAAAAATAAGAAAAACAATGATTAAAAAACAATAAATAAAAATAATCAATTAAAAATGGAAAAGGTACTCTTAGACACTAATTTCTTGATGGCATGCAGCCAATTCAAAGTAGATATATTTGCAGAATTTGACAGAGTATGTGATTTTAATTATGGGCTTTTTGTTTTAGATAAAACAGTTGAAGAATTAGAAGGTATCATTGAAACGCAAAAATCATCTCATAAAAATGCTGCTAAAGTTGCTTTGCAATTGCTGAAACTGAAAAAAGTTGATGTGGTGAAAACAGGATCTAAAAGGCATACAGATGATATTATTTTAGACTACGCTGAAAAAGGCTATCTGGTGGCTACGCAAGACAAAGATTTAAAAAGGCGGCTTATTAACCTGGATTTAAGCGTCATTGTCTTAAGGCAGAAAAAAGTTCTTGCCATAGTCAATGACAAGGGCTTTTAACTAAGTCCTTCCCGGTGCAAGGGAAAGTAGGATGCTATTATTTTAAGCGTTTTGTTTGCACAAAAGTTAAGAAAGGTTTATAAAACAATTCAAACCTTTGTGAAGAAAATGTACTACAAGATAGAACTTAAAGACAGAGTTAGAGTATCTCCAAACCTATTTGATTTAGATACGAAAGAAGCAGTTATAAAGAGTATAAAGAAGAAGTATGACGGCTATATTTCCAAGGATCTTGGTGTCGTGATAGATGTTTCCGGAGTAAAGGAAGTAGGTGAAGGTGTTATAATCCCCGGTGATGGTTCTTCTTACTATAAAGCAACATTTGAAGTTTTAGTATTTAGGCCTGATTTGCAGGAAGTTGTTTTGGGAAGGATAAGGGATATAGTGGATTTTGGAGCTTTTATAACCTTAGGGCCTATAGACGGAATGATACATGTATCACAAACAATGGATGATTTTGTATCTTTTTCAAAAGAAAAAACTTTGGCAGGCAAGGATAGCAAGAAAAGTTTGAAAATTAATGATGTTTGCAGAGCAAGAATAATAGCTGTTTCATACAAGGATGTTTTGAATCCAAAATTAGGGCTTACAATGAGGCAACAAGGTCTTGGAAGGCTTGACTGGATTGCGGATGAGGAAGAAAAGCCTGAAAAAAAAGAAGAAGAAAAGGAAACTAAGAAAGATACAAAGAAAAAAGAAGATAAGAAAAAGAAATAAAAATAATCGAAGATGAAGAAAAAAGTCTGTAAAGGATGCAAAATTTTTGTTGATGGGAATGTATGCCCCATATGCAAGGGCAACCAGTTTTCAATAAACTGGCAGGGGAGACTGCATATATTAGATGCAAACAAATCAGAAATAGCCAATAAGATTGAAATAAAAGTAAAAGGAGAATATGCCATAAAGGCAAGGTGATTTTTCTATGGAATTAAAAATTATCAATAAGAAAGAAGAACCTTTGCTCTCCAGAACCAGGGTTGAGGCAGAGATTGCATTTGAAAATGCGACTCCTTCAAAAGCAGAGATTAAAACTCAGCTAGCTAAGGATGTTGGCAAAGATGAAAAGCTTGTTGTGGTTAAAGGTATTTATAATTCATATGGATTAAAGAAGGCAAAAAATGTCTCTTATGTTTATGAAAATGAGGATTCTTTGAAGAAAATAGAAGTGCAAAAAAAAGAAAAAACAGGGAAAAAGGAAGCTAAGCCAAAAGAGGAAAAACCCGAGGCAAAGCAAGAAGAAAAGCCAGGGAAAGAAGCTAAACCTAAAGAAGGTAAGGATGAGGCAAAAGAGGGAACGAAAGCTGAGGCAAAGCAGGATCAAAAAGCACCAGGAAAGAAAAAAAATAATAACAAAAAAATATAATTAATTAAAGATAATATGGCAAAGAAAAAAAAGAACAAGAAAAAAGCGATGCAGGTATGGAAGCTTTACCAGGTGTCTGGAAACAAAGCGGAAAGGAAAAACAAGTTCTGCTCTAAATGCGGGCCAGGATATTTTCTGGCAAAACATAAGGACAGAGAGTCCTGTGGGAAATGCGGCTATTCTGAGATTATGTCTAAAAAAGAATAATTTCAATCATTTTTATTCTTAATAGCTTCCTGAAACATAAGAAAATCATCCGTAGTTAATTTTTTCCCTGTTTTAATCTTTTCTTCTACTTCCTGCTCTTTGCTTTTGATGAGCGTGGTCTCTTTTAGTTTTCTTTTCTCATCCTCTTCCAGTTTGAATTTGTTGATTTTTCCCCTTACCTTATTCATCTCGCTTAATTTTTCCTTCAGCTTATTGTTCACATCATTGAAATTTTTTTTGAACTTTGCAAAATTCCTGAATGCCTCACCTTCTCTGGTTTTAAGTCCATCTATCTCTTTTGAATTCTTGATTATGCCTTCGTGCATTACTTGACTCTCGCTGGCAATTTTCTGGATTTCATTATGTGTTTTATGAGTATTTTTTCTGGCATTATTTATTTCAGAATCGAATTTTTTTGTTTTTTTGAGAATACCAATAACTTCGGATGCATCTCCCAATGATTTTTTCATCATCTTAAGATTTTTTGCCAGCTCTTTTTCTTTTTCAAAGGGCATTGCTTCTGTTTCAAGCTTCACCTCCAATCTATCTATATCTCCTTTTATCTTTAATGGGTCTTTGACTTTTGCCTTCTTTGTTAAATTATTCACTGTGTCCTTTAATTTTACAACTTCAGAAATCTTTTTTTTGGCTCCTTCGTTAAAATTGCGCCTTTTTTCCTTTAATTCCTTTACCTGTTTGGTCAATGTATCGCGTTTATTTCTGTTTTCTTTTGTATCTGTAATTTTATTCCTAATATTTTTAGAAAAATCTTCTTTCTTCCTGAACCATGATTCCTTTTCGCTGTTAAATCTATTAAGGTCTTTATTAAGAGAGTTGATTTCACTCCTTAATTTATCAAGGTATGAGAATAATTCTTTCTTTGATTCCTTTTTTATTTCAGTATTAAGACTCATTCTTTTGGTTCATAAAAATAAGAAGTATAAAAATATTTTTAATTTTTCGATGTGGATAATACTTTGCAGACTATTTAAAATAAATAAAAAAATAAAATAAAAGCAATTTATTCAGCCGAATAATGATCCTAGACCTGCAGCTGCCTGTTCTTCAGACTTCTTCTCTTCTGCTTCTTTTTTCTTTGGGTCTTCTGCTTTCTTTGCTTCGCCTTCTGCTGGTGCTCCTGCGGCTGGTGCGGCTGGTGCGGCAGCAACTGGCACTGCGGCTTTTTCTATTGCTTCATCTATGTTCACTCCGTCCAAAGCTGATATTAATGCTTTAACACGCGCTTCATCCACCTTAACACTGGCAGCTTCAAGCACTTTTTTTACATTAGTTTCATCCACTTTTTGTCCTGCCTTATGCAGCAACATTGCAGTATATACATATTCCATTTTAATTTCCTCCATCAAATTTTTATTATGATTGTTAGTCTAGTGATTATCTTTATTTTCTCAATGTTCCTTTTTTCAATAATTCTTTTGTGAGATCTTCAACTTCTTTCTGCTCTTTTTCTTTGGCTTCTTTGCCTTCTGGCTTTTCTTCACTCTGTTTTTTCTTTTTTAAATCATGAGCAGATGGAACCTTTTCTTCTTTTTTTTCTTCCAGTTCTTTTTCTTTCACTTCTTCAATAATGTCTGCTGCTGTTTCTTCTTTTCCTTCAGCAAATTTTTTTGTTTGCTCTACCATCTTGCTGACTTTGTCGTCAACTTTTTCTTCCGGTTTTTGCTCTTCTACTTTCTCCAGCTCTTTTTCTTTTCCTATCCTTTCTTTTTCAAGGCTTTTTTCCTCTTCTTTCTTTACTTCTTCCTGAACTTCTGCTTCTATAGGAACATCCTTAGGCTTTTCTTTCTCTAATTCTTTTTCTTCTTCAATTATCTTTTTTTCCTGTTCCAAAACTTCTGTTTCTTTCTGTTCAACTTTTTCTATAGTAGGAGCCTCTATCTTTTTTTCTTCTGGTTTTGGCTCTTCTTTAGCTGGTTCTTCTTGTTTAACTTCAACAGGCTTTTCTTCTGCTTCTTTTTTCTCTTCTACCTTTTCTTCAGGTTTAGGTTCTTCTTTTTTTTCTTTTTGCGCTTCAGTAACTTCAATATTTGCACTGCTTTTTAAGCTCTGCATTGACATTTCTGCATTGCCCAGTAAATCCTCTATAATTCCCTTGTCAAGAATTTTCTGGCTTATTCCCAATGCTTTTGCATCGTTAAATGACTTGCTTATTAATGCTGAAATATTGTCTTTTGTAACATAAGTTATATTGAATGCAAGGTTAAAAGCCTGTGATGCGGCAAGGTTTATGTTATCTGCATATTCCTTCTCATCGACCTTAAGTATGTCTTTTTGATAGATAATCCCATCTTCATAGGCAGCTACCAGTCCAAGCCCGACTTCCATAGGTTTTATGTCCAATCTTGTCAAAATTTCTGCAACTTTTGGCTTTATCTTCTCACCTTTCCTTGCAACAACTGAATCTTCTTTGACTGCAACCTTTCCATCTTCTACTCCAACTTTTAATCCAACAGCACTTAACTCACTTATTACGGGTCCTGGAGCAAATGGAGTAGGGCCTTTATTGATAACAATATCTTCCGGAGCGGTCTGGCCTGCTTTTGCAGGTGCCTTTGATTTGGATTTCTGCAGTATCTTGCTCAGCTTAAACGTATTTTCATTTGTAAAAATAAGCGCAGGCATTCCCTCAAAATATTTTTCAAGCTCCTCAATGCCTTTTTTCTCATCTTTCATTTTTTCGAGGGCTATTCTCATAAGCCTTTTCTTTGTCATGAAAAGGTCTATTTTTCCTCTTAACTCAGACCTCATGGACTGAAGCTGTGGAGCAGGCATGTCCTCCATATTTACCATTGCAACTATGCTATACTGCTTCATCAGTTTAGTCATATCCTGTACAAGCTTTTTTTTGTATTCTGGTATGTTTGCCATTTTAAGCTGATTTTTTGTTTTTTGGATTATTATTTTTTGTTGGAGTTTGTTTTTTTACTGCTTTTTCCTCAGTTTTCTTTTCCTGTTTTGCTTCTTTTTTCTCTGTTTTCTGCTTTGGTTTTTCTGTTGCTTCTGTTTCTGCTTTTTTGCCTTTCTTCTTGCCATCTTTCTCATCTTCCTTACCTACAACAAAAGCAGGTCCCATTGTAAGCTTCAATAGAACGCTCTTTACATTCTGCTTTTCGTTTGGAATCTTCTGGACTACAGAATTATAAACTGTCAATACATTATCTATAATACCCTCGTTTGAATCTTCTTTGCCCACCAGGCACTTTATAGTTGCCTCGTTTTTTGTTGCAAGGTTTACAGTTTTTCTCAGCTTGTCTGTTAGTGCCTTTACATCGCCGTTTGGCGGTAAAACCGAGCCTATTTTTGGGTTTGGCATTTTTCCCTTAGGACCTAAGAACCTTCCAAATATTGTAGCTATTTTTGCCATTACAGAAGCCTGTGCGATGAAGAAATCGTGCTTATTTGCAAGTTTTTTTGCTTCTGCTTTGCCTTTGAATCCATCAAACTCATCCTGCAAAATTACCTGGTCACAGGCCTCTTTTGCACCGCTTTCCAGTTCAGGACCAACTAAAGCGCAAATAGAAATTTTTTTTCCAGTATCATGCTGCAGAGTGATGAACATATTTATCTGATGCTCTGCCTTCTTTAGATCAAGGCCCTTAAGATTTATAATTAGGTCTACGCTCTGCTTGAAATTTTTTTTAGGAGAATTTTCCTTTACTTTCTTTAATGTGCTTGCTATTAGTTCCTTATCCATCTTCCCTCCTACATTACGTAGTGTTAACGGTAAGCTTGAGGAATTTATTGCCATATATAAAGTTAATTGTTTTTTGACCGAAAAACTTAAATATATGGTAGAGTAGGGTATTTAGGGTATATAGAGAAGATATAGTATATAGGGTATTATGAAGGAAAAAAAACAATTCAAGGTGAAATGTCCTGATTGTGACAAAGAAATTGTAGGTTTTAGTGGGCATCACGCTAAACAAAACCTGATGATACACCAAAAGACATCTATGAAATGCAAAGAATTCAAGGAATTACTAAAGAAAAAATGGCCAGGAAAATAAAATTATCACATGAGGAAGTTGAAGTTAAGCTTTTCTTAGAAGTAATGGGAGTTTATGTAGTGCTGGCTTTATTGCTTGTCGGAGCATATTATCTAGGGCCTACAATAACCAGCTTTGTTGCAGTAGAAAAGCAGATTAATTACACTGATAATGTTAATCTGGAATTTAATGAATCAGATAGCTACATATGGGAGCTTGTAAATCCCGGTAATCTTGAAGGCGTAAAGATTTCCGGCAGCAAAATTGAGCAAGGCCAGGCTAAAGTCTATATCGAGGATAATGGCGTAAGGTATTTGATTTTTGACAGCTCACAGTTGGTTGAGAAGCCGTCCGGAATATTCGGGGTAACTGGTTTTGCTGTCCTGGAAGGCGGCAATATAAATACGGAGATAGAGGGAACTTTAGATGGCGGGCAGCAGGGAATTTTTGATTTGCTGATTTTGGATATCAATGCAACAAGGAATAATGTTGAGATAGAATTAGAGGCTTATAATGAAACGATTAATAAGACAGTAAAAGGTGATGTTACAGAGATTCAAAATGGATTGATAGATAATTTGTTTGCAAGCCTGGAAAATTCTACAGGTGTGAAGATAAAAATTGAGGCTGAGTTTGAAGAACAAGAAGAAGGTCCAATAAATGAAACTGTAGTTAATGAAACTGATGAGAAAACAATTGATGTTAATTTAGACTATGGGAATAATGAAGTTTATGATGCAAATGATGATGGTGTTGAGAGTTTAAACGGTGTTATTGACTTTGGTGTTGATGGCAGCAGTTTTAACTGGGATGCTGATGAAAGCAAATTATGCACAAGATATGAGGTTTATTCTGTTGACAATCAGGAAAGCACTTTTGCATGTTTTGGAAATGAAAATTGTTGTGCTTTTGTTGACCTGGAAAGTTCCAGAGAGCTTTGGAATGACGGCTTGTTTTTGAGTTATGGCAGCTACGGAAGCACTAATGACAATATTGTTTTTTCCCAGGTATTGTATGTTGATTATGATTTAAGCGCAGATGAGCCTTACTCTGAGATTGCTTATTCCTCATGGGATAATTTAACAGCCAAGTTTTTGGAAGGCCTTATTGAATTTGAGGATGTCTGCATGGAAACATGCTTGTTTAAGGGCAATGCAACCAGTTATACTCTAGTGGTGGAGCTGGAAAATACAACTTTGAATATAGACGAAATAGAATATCTTATCGAGGAGATAGTGGCTAATGATGAGCCAATATTGGTTAAAAACATAGGAGATATAAACTTAACAGAAAATGATAATCGTACCCTGGATCTAAGCGACTATTTCTCTGATAATGATAATGATGCTTTGGTTTACAGCTATGATAGCATGGATAATGTAACTATAAGATTTGAGGGTAATTTTGCTTATGTGATTCCTGATTACGGCTTTACTGGTGACAGGTTAACTTCTATAACTGCAAGCGATTCTTTTGGCCAGGTAGTTTCTGATGTATTTAAGGTAAGTGTCAAAGAGCCTGAGAGACTAAGCATAGAATTATCTGATTTTGCAATTGGCAAGGAAAACTGGACTGTGGGTTTTGAAACCAGTGGAATAGGAAATCTAACAATATCTGCTGTTGACAGCTTGTATTCTGAGATGTATCATGATAATCTTTCCACTGCGGATGATTTGGAGATTTTAGAGTTAAGATGCGGTGAGTTTGAGGTCTTTAACAAGAATGACTTAATAGAAACAGAGGGTGTGTGGTTTAACCTTGTGAACGGCTCTAAAGTTAAATTTATTGATCTGGTGCAGACAAGTGCTTTGGTAAGAAGCATATACGTTGAGAACTACAATTGCGATGATATTGGATATTACACTGTAAAAGTGCTTACAAAAAAAGAGAATATTCTGGAATTCAATTTTTCCAATGAGATAAAAATTGTTGGCATGAGTTATGTTGAAAGGGCTGTGGAAACTTTTGAGATAAGAGATAATAATGATAATAAGCTGATGGTAATTGACAGCTTTGGGAATGCTGGCATAAAGGGGAATTTAACGCAAAATGTCCTTGTTGCTGCGGATGGCAATGATTTCATTGTGCAGAATGCAACTGATGTATTGGCTGTGATTACAAATCCAGAAGGAGATATGCTGCTGAAAGGTTCTTTAAATCAGGACCAAGAGATGGTGCCTAAACCAAATTCCTTTATCATCCAAAATAAAGCCGGAGAGATAATTGCTTTTGTTGATGGTTCTGGTAACTGGTTTTTGCGAGGCACTTTGACAGAGAATGTTATTTTTGGGTGAGTGTTGATTATTTGAGCTGATTTTGATTGATTTCTGAAATGTATTTTTGAGTGTGATTTCCTGAAAATTACTGATTTTTTGGCGAAAAGCTTATAAATACTGAGTGTTTTAACATATTAAAAGGTAATATCTTACGGTAATTTAGAATATGTTAAGTTATATTAAATTATGTTAGAATTTTGAGGGCTTAATGGGAAAAAGTAGGTATGTTAATCTTTATCTGCCAGAAGAGATAGTTGACAAAATAGATTCCATTGCTTCTAAGGAGGAGAGATCCCGTAATTTTATCATCAAAAAAATACTAGAGAAGTATCTGGGGGAGGAATAGCAAAATGAACATAGATAGGAATCCGGCAAAAAAGGTGTTTTTCATAGCTGTTGTAGTGTCATTGTTTTTTGCTGCTTTGGTCCAGGTAAGCTCTGAGGAGAAAGTAAAAATTTCTGAGCTGGAAAGCGAGAAAATAGGAGAAGATACGGAATCACAAGAGCTGCTAAGGGAGCAGTATGGAGATCTGCTTGGTTATGTCAAGACCGGAACTAAATTTAATTCAATAGCGACAAAAGACAATATTGCTGTCATAAATATAACTGTAAATGGGAAAAACAGGAGAATTTTGACAAAGATTCATAGAGCTGATGTGCCTTCTGCACAGATAGACCTGACAAATGCAAAGCTGATTAGAACAGAAAGTTTGATTGTTTTAGGGAATATTTCTTTAGGGAAAAATTTGTTTTTTGATGTTGATAACGAATTTGGCTCCAGAAGATTATTTGGCCTTGGAAGCGCAACTTTAAGGTATGTTGATGAAGGATTTTCAAGGCTTGTAGATGGAAAGGCAAATGTAAGCATTAATCCTGTTTTTAGAGAGATAATTTCCGGATATAATGTGTTTTTGTCAGCTGAAGGCTTTACAAGGGGAATATATATTGCTGAGAAAACACATTCTTATTTTGTTGTTAAGAGCGTAAATTCCGGCAGTAATGTAGGGTTTTCATGGATGCTTCGTGGTGTGAAATCAGATTATGATGAAGGTTACCTAGTTAGTAAGTATGGCGAAGAGAAAGGTATAGGGATAACTGCAACAATAGATTTCGAGGATGGAAATTCTAAGGTAGTAATTACCGGATTGAATGAGATTTTAGTGTTAGTCAATGAAACCACAATCAGCACTCCAGATAGTGTTTCCAATAGTACTGCTAATGAATCAAATAATAATGGTCAGAATAATGGGAATGAGAACAATAATTCCAATAATGGCCGGGGCATTAAGTTAATAACAGGAAATCTAGTGGATGAGTTTGGACTGGAAACAGATTTAGGACAGATACTTGGGGATGCAGCATCATTGCCTGAATCAACTGATGAAAATAATGATTCAGTTGTTGAAAATAGCACTCAAATAAATAATTCAATAATTAATAATACGACAAACACAACGTCTAATGAAACAGTTTTGGGCAATGAAACAACAACTGTTGAAGAGATTTCTATCCTGGAATTTACATTGTACAGCACGGATGAGGGCTTAATCATAGACCAGGTTTCTTCTGTAACCGGATTGAGGTTAGAGGAGGTAAAGAAGCTCATTAATTTTGTTTATACTAAACCTGCAGGGTTTGAGGATGAATTAATTGAAGCTGAAGCAGGAAGAATAGAAGGTATTGAGAAAATAAATGGGAGCGTAGTAATCAGGCTTGGTTAAATTTGTTTGGAAATGGGAATGTTGAGTAAAAGATTTGGATTTGGAAAGAATAAGTTAGTTGTTTTAATTTTGGCTTTATTATTCATATTACTGGCTAGTTTTGCTTATGGAATTCCTGACAGTTTGACCTTGCAGGGAAAATTAACTAATACAGCTGGTAAAGCAGAAACAGGAACATTTACTATGATTTTCAGGATTTATGATATTCCCGGTTACAGCTATTTTAATGTATCTAACAAAACTGGTGATGGCAATACTGCAATGGTGAATTCCACTTACATAAATTATACCAATGTGCTGTATACGGATAATAGGAGTGTAACTACTGATGGAAATGGAATTTATAATGTTATACTGGAAAATTTAAGCAATCTGAATTTCTCAGGCCAATATTATTTAGGAATTAAGGTGGGAAATGATAATGAAAGTTCTCCCAGGATTAATTTAACTTCATCGCCTTATGCTTTTAGGGCAAACATTTCAGAGGATTTGAATAAAGAGAATAGGTATGAGATTTCAGTGCTTAACATTACTGGAAACCTTACAGCTGGAGAGGGCTTTGCTGATGTTTTAACTGTAACAACTGGAAGGCTTAATATTTCTGATGGAGACATTAAGGCTGCCGGGAATTTAACTTTGGGGGAGAAAATTAGCTTCGGCTTAGGAGCCATAATCGACAATCTGGTTAACGGATTTTTGAGGATAAGCTCTGGATTAAATGTTACTGGCAATGTCTCTATTGCTCAGGATACCTTGTTTGTTGACAATACTAGTTCTAGGGTCGGGATTGGGACTAGTTCACCTAATGACGCTTTGGAAGTTATAGGCAATGTTAGGGTAAGCGGAAGCTTGAATGCTTCATCTATTAATGCTACTGCTATTAAGGTCGGAACTAATGATGTACAAACTGTTAATGCAGTGTATAATAAAGCAAATTATTCTGC
>CAYXMT010000009.1:0-25117 GCA_964466175.1 uncultured Methanosarcinales archaeon
TTTTATATAAACTTTGTGGCAGATTATAACTAAATATAATACGCCGAGGGTGAGATTTGAACTCACGTGCCCCGAAGGACAAAGGATCTTTATGACAGTCCTTGAGGAAAAAAGCCCTAGCAATCCTTCGCAATGGCCAGGCTATGCGACCTCGGCATAACTTAATGAAAGTTTAATTTTGTTTATAAAACTTATTATAATATCAGACAAATCAATATCTTTTTAAACTAAAAAATCAAAGATAAATAAATGAAGAGGATATTTGTAGTTCTAGGAATTATGTTTCTTTTAGTTAATTATGTTTATGCACAGGAAGGCGACTGGTACTATAATTCCCAGAATATTATAATAAATATAGATGTTTCTTCAGAAGCAAAAATAAACCCAACAAAAGCTGATTACAGTGTTAAATACATTAATGTTAATTTGTCTCATTACCCATATGAGAGCTTTAATCAGGAGATAATTAACCTTGAAATTGAGCCAGAAGCAGATGTGGAGAATAATGCTATACTGTTTAGCTGGCAGGACCCAAAGAATAAGATAAGTTTTGGGTATAATACCAAGATAAAAACAAGCAATAATATTGTTAAAATAAAGGAAAAAACAAAATTCCCTATTCTTGATTTAGATGAAGAGCTTGTGCAATATACAGAACCTCAAGAAATAATTGATTCTGATGATGAAGATGTAATAGGTTTTGCTTCTGAAATTGCAGCAGGAGAAGATGATTTGTATGTTGTTGTGCATAAGGTGGCAGAGTGGACAAAAAACAATATAGAATATGATTTAAGCACCTTAACTGCAGAAGTAAGCCAAAAAGCTTCATGGGTTATAGACACCAGACAAGGTGTTTGCGATGAATTAACTTCTTTATTCATAGCAATGCTAAGGTCTTTAGGGATTCCAGGAAAATTTGTATCTGGAATTGCATATACCAATAGCGAGTTGTTTCCTGAGAATTGGGGCAGCCATGGGTGGGCTGAGATTTATTTCCCTGGCTATGGTTGGGTTCCATATGATGTAACTTACGGACAATTTGGTTATATTGATCCTACGCATGTAAAGCTAAAGGAAGCAATTGACAGCAATGAGCCTTCTGTGCAATACAGATGGGTGGCAAGTAATGTTGATTTAGAGACAGAAAAACTGGATATAGACACATCATTAGAAAAAACAATTGGAAATGTAAAAAAACCAGTTAGTTTAGAAGTTGATGTTTTAAAACCCAATATTGGTTTTGGCTCTTATAATCTTGTAGAAGTTGTTTTGGAAAACTTGGAAGATTATTATGTTTCATCGGAAGTCTATATATCCAGACCAAAAGAAGTTGAAATAACTGAGAACTTTTTCAAGAATGTTTTATTAAAGCCAAATGAAAAGAAAAGTATTTTTTGGGTAATTAAATTAACTGAAAATTTAGAAGATAATTTCCTATACACTTTCCCTATTACTGTAAGCACTTTAAGAAACTTTTCGGAAAGCACGAGTTTTAAGTCAAAAAAAGGTGATATTGATTATTCTTTTGAAGAGATACAAAGCATTTTAGAGCAGAAAAAAGAGGAAGAGGAAAAGATTTATTCAAAAGATGTCAATATTGAATGCAGCATTGATGAAAAAGAATTTTATTCTTATGAGAAAGCTTTTTTAAAATGCAAGATTAAAAACATTGGAAACACTGTTTTAAAGGATTTAAATATTTGCTTTGAATCTGATTGTATAAAAACTGATTTGGGGATTGTAAAAGAGAGGAATTTTAACTATACTGTTGAAAAATCTGTTAGTGGAATGCAGGAATTTATTTTTAAGGTAGAAAATACAGACGTATCTAAGGCAGAATATGTTGAGTATGATGTTCTGGATGAGCCTGGAATAGCAATAGAACATGTAAGATTTCCAGAGAGTGTTGAGTACAATGATAATTTTAAGATTACTGTTTTATTAGCCAAAGAATCACGGTCAATACCTAAAAATGCAGAAATAACATTGTCTCAGAACAATTTCAAAAAGACATGGACTGTAGATGAGCTTTCTCAGGACAGGAAGTTTGTTATTAACCTGGCTGGAAAGGACTTAAGGAAGGGCATTAATGAATATGATATTGTTGTTAAGTATGAAGATGGAAATGGAAAAGGTTACGAAACAAAAGAAATATTTTCTCTTGAACTTGTTAATGTTAATTTAGTGCAGAATATTATGTTGGTTTTGAACCAGTTTGTGATGTTTTTGAATAGTTTGGTGTCGTAAGTAATTCCTATAATATATATTCTATAGTATATATTTATAAATTGGTAATGATTTCAGGGGGTTATGGTATATCAAGAACCTGGAACTGGGACAGGAGTTTTAGATGCACATCCACAAGAAGATACTTATGATATCATTCAAACACAAGTGACTTCTGGATTGGAAAGTGATGAGAAAAGACAAAGTGCTCTTGTCGTTGTTGCAAATTTACATAAAGGAAGTCATCTTGAAATATTGATGGCTTCAACTTGCCAAGAAGAAGGACTAACCAAATTTTTTGGCAAATTCTATTTGATTGAAGCCCTCTTTTCTGAGGATGATAGAAAATATAATTTCGTTAGTGTTAGGTAAGGTGAGGTAGGTGAATCAGAACCAACTGAGGGAAAATCATCACCTTTTTACTTAATTACTGATGAGGATGTTTATTACGTTACTAGTCAATTACCCCCATGAAATTTGTCCTGTTGAAGGAGAAGAATTTGATAGATATGAAACATCATTACTAGCTGAAGATGATCTTGATGGGATTGTTGATGAAATGATTCAATTACTTTCTTCTGGTCAAGTTCCAAATTTCTTCCTAGCTGAAGATGGAAAACTAGTTCTTCCAGATAACTATGCTAATACAAGGTTATGGTGAAATTCAATGTTACATTTTAATAAAAAGCCATTTAATTCTTAATCTTTTCTATATTGTAAATAATGTTTTTAATCCTTTTTTAAATTCTTTTCTATATTGAAATTTAATAAAAAACCATACACTTATAAAGAAAGGTGTATTTTAGGGCTATTATGAATAATGAATCAAATATAGAAAGAATAGTTCCAGATACTTCGGTAATAATCGAAGGATTACTTTCTGACAAAATTAGGAATAAGGAGATTAAAACAAGCGAAGTAATAATTCATGAAGCTGTTTTGGCAGAACTGGAGCACCAAGCTAATCTAGGCAAAGCTATTGGTTTTTTAGGATTAGATGAAATCAAAAGGATAAAGGATTTGGCTGCTAAAAACAATTTTGAGTTTAATTTTAAAGGTGAAAGACCAAGAGCAGCTGAAATAAGGCATGCTTCTTTGGGAGAAATTGATTCTATTATCAGGCAATTAGCATTTGGGGAAGATGCTACTTTAATAACATCTGATAAAGTGCAGTCAGAGGTTGCATTAGCAAGGGGCATTAAATCTATATATTTTAGAAGGCCTGATAAGGGATTAAAGAAATTAAAGCTAGAGAAGTTTTTTGATGAAACAACCATGTCTGTTCATCTAAGGGAAAATGTAATGCCCTATGCAAAAAAGGGAATGCCTGGAAGCTGGGAATTTAAACCATTAAGAAAAGCGGTTTTGAAGCAGGAAGAAATTCAGGATATTAGTAGAGAAATAATTGAGGATGCAAAATTAAGAAAAGATGGATTTATTGAGATAGAAAGAGAAGGTTCTACAATTGTGCAATTAGGCAAGTTTAGGATTGTAATAACTAAACCAGCATTTTCAGATGGCTGGGAAATAACTGCTGTAAGGCCGGTAAAAAGATTGAATCTGGATGATTATAAATTGAGTGACAAGGTCAAAAAAAGAATATCAACACAGGCAGAAGGTGTTTTAGTTGCCGGAAGCCCTGGAATGGGTAAAACTACTTTTTCACAGGCTCTTGCAGAGTTCTATGCTAACCAGGATAAGATTGTAAAAACAGTTGAAGCACCAAGGGATTTAGTATTGCCTGATAAAATTACACAATATTCGATAAGCCATGGAGATGCGCAGGAAATACATGATATACTGCTTTTATCAAGGCCTGATTACACTTTTTTTGATGAGATGAGGAATACTGATGATTTTAAGCTGTTTGCAGACATGAGGCTTGCTGGAGTGGGAATGATTGGAGTGGTGCATGCTACGAGCCCTATAGATTCCATTCAAAGATTTCTTGGAAGAATAGAAATGGGTGTTATTCCACAAGTTGTTGATACTGTGTTTTTCATTAAAGATGGATTTATCAATAAAGTTTTATCATTGAAAATGACAGTTAAAGTTCCATCAGGAATGACAGAAGCGGATTTAGCAAGGCCTATTGTGGTTGTAACTGATTTTGAGACAGGAAAAGAAGCTTATGAGATTTATAGTTATGGCGACCAAACTGTTGTTGTTCCTGTTCAAGAAACTAAAAAAGGAGAAAAAAAGGGAATACATATGCTGGCTGCATTAGCAATTGAAGAGGAATTTAACAGATATTCAAGAAATGCAGAAGTTGAAGTTGTTTCTGACAACAAATGCATTGTTTATGTTCCTGAAAGTGATATTGCAAAGATAATCGGAAAGCAAGGGAAGAATATTGGCATGATAGAGAAGAGTTTAGGAATGAGTGTAGAGGTAAGGGAGTTAGGAAACAAACAGTCTGGTGGAGACAGACAAGATAATCCTTCTACGAATTCATCAGAAGAGAAACAGGAAGAAGTTCCTTATGATTTAAATGTAAAAAAGAACAGCATAATTTTCCAGCTGGATATTGACATGCAGAACAAGGACGTTGATGTTTACCTTAATGATGAGTTTTTAATGACAGCAAAAGCCGGTAAGTCCGGATTGATAAAAGTTAAAAAGAATAATAATGTTGGCAGGGTAATTCTTAAGGCTATTAGTAAGGGTGAAAAAGTTAAGCTGTTTGTTTAAATGCTAAAAGAAAAAATTGAATCTGAGTCAAGAAAAATAGCAGAACATTTTGGTCAATTCTGGCCGCAATATACCGATATAAACTTTGACAAGACTTTTTCTTTGAGGAACTGGGCTACAACACTCGCTTCAATAGTTTTGCAGTACAATAACGATAATGAAAAGAATTCCAATATCGCAATAAATAATAATTCAATAAACAATGAGGAAAATAATAATTATAAAAAACTATTAGAAACAATATTTAATAACAAAAAAATACTGCATATTGGATGTGGTTATGGGTATTTTCTTGAGGTTGTTAAGAGCTTAAAGGGAATTCCATATGGTATTGAACCGTATTGCAGTTTTCCATCTGGTTTGGATATTTTCAAGGGCAAGATTGAGGATTTGCAGGACAATAATTCTGAATTAACTAGAAGCCTAGCTGATAAAAAATTTGATGTTATTGTAGCGCATGATCTATTCGTGTCTTCAATAATGATTAGTAAAGAACATACTAATGAAATTATTGGTTCATTAAAAAAATATTTAGAAAATAATGGAATTATAGTTTTTGAGAACCAGAATGAGGAAACATTATTGGACGGAGATAATATTGAGAAATTGGGATTTAAAGTCGAGGTTGTTGAAAGTATAGTTAATCCCTATGGAAAAAGTTGTACTCAGACAATAATTAGAATATAAAAATATTTAAATAAAAATAACTTTTTCTTGTTAATATGATTTTCGAGCAGATTTTAGTGGGAAGTATGGATAATTTCTCTTATTTGATAGGAGATGAATCTAGCAAGGAAGGTGCTATAGTAGATCCTGGATGGGAAGTTGATAAACTGCTTGCAGAAGCTAAAAAACATGATTTAAACATAAAAATAATCTTGATGACTCATACACATTATGACCATCTCAATAGCTTAAGGGAACTTGTTAATGCAACAGACGCAGTTGTCTATGTCCATGAAAAGGAAGAAAATGAGGTAAGAAATATCGGAATTACCAATACCAAGACAATAAAGGATAATGATAAAATTAAAGTTGGAAAAATAAAAGTCAAGGTTATTCATACTCCTGGCCATAGTCCTGGAAGTGTTTGCTTTTTAGTTGAAAATAAATTAATAACTGGAGATACTTTATTTGTGGAGAATATTGGCCGTACAGACTTACCTGGCGGAGATGCAGGAACTATGACTGCAAGCTTAAAGAAATTGAAGAAATTAAAAGATGATATTGAAGTCTATCCTGGGCATGATTATGGTTCTAAGAAAAACTCTACAATTGCTCATGAGAAGAAGCATAATTTTCATATGAGAGATTGAAATTTCTTACCTTCTTATCTTATACCCTATTCTGAACAAATAAACAGTAAAGAAAAAGAAAGAAACTGCCAGGATAGTAATTAAAGATAATCCGATGTATAAATTTGATTCTGAAATTCCAAGCATGCTGTATCTTAAGGCATCGATCATGTAAAAGATAGGATTTATTTTGGTTATTATCTGCAGATTTTCAGGAACCAGAGTTATTGAATGGAAAACACCTCCTAAAAAAACCAATGGAGTTATGATAAAGGTTGACCAGATGTTTAATTGGTCCCAGTCTTCAGCCCATAATCCGGTAATTAATCCTAAAGAGGCAAAAATAAGAGAAACTGATATCACTAAAAAAATAAATAATAGCGGATTAAAAATACTTCCACTGTAGAAAAACAATGATATTATGTAAACACTTATTCCGATAATAAGACCGCGGACAATGCCGCCTAAAATAAAGGCACCTACTGTTTCTATATAGGATAATGGCGCAATAAGTATCCCTTCAATATAGTTGAGCCATTTGAACATGAAAACTGAAGTGGAATTATTTGCATAAGTGGTTGTTATTAATCCCATCATTAAAATTCCGGGGATTATGAATTCAAGGTAAGTTACATTGCCTATTTCAGGCAGCGCCCTTCCGATAGTAAATCCAAAAACAATGAGGTAAAGCAGAGTAGTAATCCATGTAGGCAGAATAGTCATTGTCCATACTTTTAGAAACCTTAAAATCTCCCTTTTTGTTAATGTGTAAAAGCCTACCCAATTAACCATTTTTCTTCACCATGTCTATGAAAATATCCTCTAAAGAGCTGCTTTCAATGCTAACATCAGCAATTTCTAAATTACTCTTTTCAATATCTTTTAGTATACCATTAATTTTTACTTTATCTTCTAAAAAAATGATATTTTTCCCATAAATTTTAGAATTATATTTTTTTAAGTTTTCTGGCAAAACTTTTAATTTATCTTTTAATTCAATTATAATTTGGGATTTTGCAAGTCTCTTAATCAATTGCTTCTTGTCATCTATCTCAATAATTTTGCCTTTATTTAATATACAGACCCTGTCGCAAAGTTTTTCAACTTCTTCTATGTAATGGGTTGTAAGAAATATTGTGGTGCCTTTTTTGTTCAGTTTTTTTAATAAGTTCCAAAGATGATGCCTTAGCTCAACATCAACGCCTGCAGTAGGTTCATCTAAAATTAATATTTTTGGCTTGTGTATTAGAGCGCGGGCTATAATCAATCTTCTTTTAAACCCCCCTGATAAGGTCCTAATGTTTGAATTCTTTTTTTCATAAATCCCGAATAATTTCATCAACTCTTTTGCTCTTTTTATGCATAGTTTTTTTGGAATTCCATAATAACCTCCCTGGTAAATAAAGGTTTCAAGAACAGTAAGAAATGGGTCAAAATTAAACTCCTGAGGAGCTAAGCCAATAAAATTTCTTGCTTCTCTATAGTCTTTTACAACATCATTGCTAAAAACTTCTATTTTTCCTGAATCAAAGTTTGCAACTCCGGTAATTGCATTAATAGTGGTTGTTTTTCCTGCTCCGTTTGGGCCTAAGAAACCAAAGAATTCTCCTTGTTTGATATCAAAACTAATATTTTTTACTGCTTCAAGGTCATTGTATTTTTTTGCCAGGTTTTTTATTGATATAGCTATGTCGTTACTCATAAAATTGAGAGAACTCATCGATTTAAAAAATTAATGTTTAATTCAAACCAAACTTTTAGTTAAATCCAAACTACACTCATTTAACTCATTCATTCGGCAGAAATTGTCTTTAATTACATCAGCAGCCTGGACTCCGGAAAACTTAATCTTATTGTTTACCAAAAATGCAGGGAAAGTATTTATTCCAAGCTCTTTTACGATTTCAGAATTTTCATCATGTTTTTCAAAATTAACATCATCTTCAAATTCATCCAGGAATTCTTCTAAATTATCCTCTGCTGTTAAGCTTGCAACTTGGTTAGCTTTGACAAATAAGTCAAGCTTGTTGGATATCTCTTCTCTGCTTATGTAGAAATTTGCATTAGATACAGTATTTTTCATTATGAAATTCCCATCAACTTCGTTAAAGGCGTTTGCAAGTTTGTTGTAATTGTATGCTTCCTTAAAGTTTGAATCTAATATGTAGGCAGGCAGAACTGTAATATCAAATGTTTCTGCAATTTCTTTACCTTTAGATGTTTCAAAATTTATTTTTTCTGCGTTAATATTCGGGAAAAAGTTGTTAAGTATAGATAAAACACGCTTGTTGTCGCAGTTAAAGCAATCGTTGTTTAAAATCGTTAGTTGGACCTTTACATCTTCAATATATTCACATTCTGCATTTTCTTCTCCTGGATTGCTGCAAAGGCCTATTTTTTCCTCTTGCATGCAATCTTTGTCAGAGCTGCAGGCTATTAAGCTGATAGGTGTAAGAGAATTGCTACCATCAGCAGAAACTTGTGAACCTCCAAAAAAGTAGAAATATGCTATTAAAATCAGAACTATGAAAATACCGCTGAAAACAATTGTTTTTATGAGGCCTTTCTTCTCTTCTACTTCTTCAGGCTTTCCTTCTTCTGACTTTGATATTGGAACTAATTCCTCTTCTTTTATCTTTTCTTCTGGCTTTTCCTCAGATTTAACTTCCTCTTCAGGCTTTTCTTCCTTGACTTCTTCTAATGTCTTTTGCCCTTCTTCAGTATCTTCAAAATCTTTTGGTTTTGAAGTGGAAAAATCACTATCGGTGGTATCCGAAATCTCTGATTTTTGAGTATCTTCTACTTTATGTTCTGCTGTTATTTCCTCTTTTACAATTTCAGTTTCTTTTGGCTCTTCTTTTGAAACTTCCTCCTTAGCAGCTTCTTCTTCAACTAGATCTTCTTTTTGTTCTATATCAGATTCTTCTTTCAATTCCTTAATTTCTATTTTTTTCTCTTCTTCCGGCTCTAACAAGCTTATTTTTTCTTCAATCCTTTCCTTTGCAGTGCCATATTCGTCTTTTGTTATGACCTCAAGCTCAAGGCTTTCCTTCAGAAGCTTTATTTCTGCTTCCAATTTTTCTTTTTCTGTAATCATTTATTCACCAATCAATGTTTTTAATATGGCTTGGAACTCATCTTTGTCATCAATACTAAACTTCCCTATGTGCTTGTATTTGCATCCTGCAACAACAACTGGAACAAGCTTGTCAGGGCTGTATTTTTTGAATATTGCAACTTCTTCTTCAGGGATGCCATTTTCTTTTTTTGACGTTAATAAATTATCACCTGAGTCAAGGCTCCAATGCCGTGCTTGTACACTTCCATCTGCAATAAGATGAATAACCAAATCTTGGAATAATATTCCGCTTTCTTTGCATACCTGGCAGGAGATTGTTGTATACATCCTTATAATCGGTTTATCTTCATCACAAACTTCATCATTAGTTTCTTCAAAGCTTCTTAATACAAACTTATCTATATTTTCCTGGAATATTTCTACCTTAGAATTGTTTATTGAATTGTCTACATATTCCTGGAAATTGTTATCGATAGTATCGAACAGCAATTCATTATTGTCAGTTGAAACAACATTTTCCTTCTCAAAAAGCTGTATTATAGCAGCTCTTGTCTCAAATGATTTTTTTATATCTTCTATTGCAAGGTCTCTTGACTTTAAATGCTCTTCGAACTCATTTAAAGTCAATCCATTCTCTATAATAAAAAGTCCCAGAAGCTTTTCAACCTCATCATTTGTTGCTTTTATATTATTTTTTTTGGCTTCCTGCATCAAAATTTCCTGAGGGATTAAGGACAGCATTAAAAAATCCTGTTTTGTAATTAGGTCTGTGTATTCTGGAAGAATTGATACTTTATACCACCAATCCAGACTATCCCTGGATATCTTGTCACCATTCACCACAGCAACTATATCTTCATTAAAAGACTGAATGTTTACAAAATAGAATAAATAAGCTACTACTGCAATAAAAACAATAAAAATTCCTATTATGATTATGTTTTCCTGCTTTTCGTTTGTTTTTTTACGCTTTTTATTAGAACTTTTAGGGGTTTTTTTCTTCATTTTAACAAAATTGAATCATTACTGCATTGAAATGTCTCTGTTACCCCTTTTTTGATATGTTTGTTTTAGCAGTAAATAAAAAGGTTTCGGATTTTTGTATTAATTTGCATATGTAGAATTAGAAACTAACCCTGATAGACCCATATGATCGCTTATCCCTTGATGTGCTTGAACATCTGTTACACTAATAGAACCTCTTGTAAATAAAGTGTCTACTACTAATTTTAGACCCTTAGCCCTATGCAAATTCGGATCCAAAGTAGAATCTATATCTGCTGGCAAATTATCCTCAAAATATTCTAAAAATCGATTAAATATCTCTTTACCTCTAGGGGCATTAAAATCACCGGATAACATTAAATTTTCTTCTCCTTCCAATGCAGACATAAGATTTTGAAAACTTCTTCTTTGTAATTCTGTAGCTTTTGCATCATAAGAATAAGTAAAATGGGTTGTTTCTATTCTTAATGGAATTCCATCTTCATATGCAGTCATTAATCCTAACCAAGATTCGTTGTTTTCAGGATGAGTATATATTGGAACAATTCCATCCCCTTTGTAACAAATTCCTTCTTCATTATCAAAAGGCAAATTTGTTAGAATACTTACTCCTCTATATCCGGTGCCCATACCTGGTCTTAGTTCAACTTTATGCTGGTCTACTGGAACAAACAATCCATCCATATTGAAATATTTAGCCAGATCTTCAAAATCATCTTCAAAAACCTCCTGAAAAGTTACAATTTGCGGACATTGTTCTTCTAAAATTTTAACTATCTTTTCAATATGTAATTTTCCCTGAATGTTAACAGAAACTAATTTTGATGCCATTAGATGACAAAATTCAATACCACTTTTAAAATTATCCTTACTTTTTTATAAATAAATTTTTATATTATTAAATTAAAACAAAATAATATGAAATCTTTTACAGAACATTTGTGGTTTAATACAGCAAAACAAATAGAATTTATTAACATAACAGATAAAGTTCAGGAATTGATTGATAAATCAGAAATTAAAGAAGGTATGGTTTTGGTAAATGCAATGCATATAACTTCTTCTGTGTATATCAATGATGCTGAATCAGGCTTGATAAATGATTATCAAAAATGGTTGAAAAAATTAGCGCCAATGGATGTTAGTTTATACCAGCACAATCTTACTGGGGAAGATAATGCTTATGCTCATTTATGGAGAACAATAATGGGCAGAGAAGTAGTTTGTGCAATTACTAAAGGTCAGCTAGATTTTGGTCCGTGGGAGCAGATATATTATGCGGAATTTGATGGAAATCGCAAGAAACGAGTTATGGTCAAGATTATCGGGGAATAAGGGAAAAATTAAGGATTAACAACTAATTCTTTAACATCTTTATCTTTTATTAAAGCCGCTTCTAAGACAACTTCTGCAACTTCTTCTGGCTTGAGCATTTTATTTCTTATTGGATTGTCTTTGTTTATGTATGGGTCATGTATTGGGGTGTTGGTTTTTCCAGGGTAGACAGCAACAACAGAAATTCCTTTTTCTTTTAGGTCTTCATGGACTGCATTGCTTAAACCAGCCTGGCCGTATTTTGATGCTGCATACGCAACACGACCTGATTTGGTATTTTTTACTGTAGAAGTTATTATATTAACAATATTACCTGAACCTTGCTTAATCATTATTGGAGTAATTTCTTTTATTGTGTTGAAAGAACCTGTTAAATTGAATAAAACCTGTTCGTCAAAATCTTCATAAGAAACATCTTCTATTGAACCCCATCTTGCAATGCCTGCATTATTGATTAGAATGTCTATTTTATTATGTTTTTTTATTATGTTTTTCATTGTTTGTTTTATTTGTTCTCTGTTGGTAATGTCCATTGAAAACGAATCAGCTTTCCAGCCTTTTATCTTAATTTGATCTTCTAATATCTTTAATTTATCAAGATTTCTTGCTGTTAATATAACTAATGCTCCTTCTTTTGCAAATAATAATGCTGTTTCCTTTCCGATCCCTGAAGAAGCTCCGGTTATTAATGCTATTTTGTCTTTTAGTTTCATTTTCTCACCTATGTTCAATAAAATTGACAACAGAAAGAACTCCAAGTACAGCATGTCCAAAACCATACTCTTCAGGACGACCAGCTTGTGCCCTAAAATCATATCTTTCCATTAACTCAATTTTTCTTTCTAATTTCATTTTAAAATATTGACTGTTCTTCTCATTACAACAAAACCATATGCCCATAAAACAGGTAGCCATAATGGCATTATACCAAAAAGACTATTCCTAGTAAATGTTTCTACTCCAGTACTAATAAAAAAGTATTCAGAGATTGTCATTGCGATAAACCCAAGAATAAGGAAAAGTGTATCTTTTTTTTCATATTTGATTAGAAACGAGACAGCAATAATCACAATATAAATTCCTGTGAGAAGGTAATCATTTTTGATTATACTTATTAATGAGACCATTAAAATTACAGGGATTAAATTTAACGATACTCTTGCTATCTCTTTTTCTGTTTTTTTTAGTGTCAACCTAATTTAACCCCGCTAAAATCTGGTTTTGTATCTTCTTTTTTCTCTGAATTTTTAACAACATCATCAAAAATTGGAACCTTAACTGGAATAGCAAACTTAGCAAAATTAGAGCTTATTAAAGCTTCTCCAATATCCAAAGATGCCATAGTCCTGTCATCATCTGATAGATCTTGGCTAGCGGATTCAATTATTGCAGTTCTTTCAGGTTTCATCTCTATTCCTAATATTATTTTTGTGTTTATGTTGGCTAAAATTTCTCTTGGTATTAATGAAGGCAATTGAGTGATTGCTGTAAGGCCAACTTTAAATTTTCTGCCTTCTCTTGCAATTGTTGAAAAAATATTAGGGCCGTGCTCTAATGCTTCTTTGCCTAAAACTCTTGGAGCTTCCTCTAAAACTATTGAGACAACCGGTTTTTCATCTAAACTTCCATTCATTTTATAGTATTTATAGTTGTTGAATAATTCTGAGGTTATTAATGAACCTATTAATATTTCTACTGAACCGGAAAAGTTGGAAGTATCTATGATTACAGTCTTTGCATCTTCAAGTTCTTTGCAGATGTCAGGTATTGTGTTAATGCCTGCATTTAGGTCAAAAATACCTTTAGTGATTATGTTTTCTCCCTGGATTTCTAAGTCTAAGAGGTATAACAGTCTTCTTTTTACAACAGAAATTGTCTGTTCAATAAATGAAACTCCTTCTATTTTTCTCTCAAACATAATATTCTTTATCCAGTTGCTTCCAAAATACTTGTAATATAAGATTAAAGCTTGTCTTTGGGCATCTGAAAAATCAACAACACCTTCAAAGTGCTGTGGCTTAATCATCTGCAAATTAATTTTAAGAGTTTTTGCTCCGGCAGGAGGGTTTTTTGGCGTGTAGTAAACAACTTTGTCATTTGATGGATTATCTTTTAATCCTGTTTTATTCCTTCCGAAATATTCATCATGAGGGTCTAAAACAAGAATTCCGCAATAATTTTGCTCAACTAAATTCCATAAAACATTAGAGATTAAATTGCTTTTTCCCTTGCCTGTAGTTCCGGCTAATAAAACATGATGGCTTAGAACATTGTTTCCTTCCAAATAAATTGGGACATCAAGCATCTTGCTGCCGGACCTTAGATTTCCTATAAATAATGGGTTTTGAGGTTTAGTTAAGAAAGATAAATCCTCTTTTGTTATTTCCCTTACTTCTGAGAAAAAAGAAGGCATTAGTTTGCTTACAAAAGCATTATTATCTTTTATTGTAACTAAATTTTTTAACCCAGCAAGCATATAGTTCCTTAAATTCTTGTCAAAAAATTCAGTATCAGTATTTTCTTCCAATCTTAAACCAGAAATAAGTTCTAAATTTTGCTGGGAAATCTGGGAACCGTAGATTAAGTCAAAAACTTGTAGCAGTATCTTGTTTTCTCCTGATTCTGAGATTAAGAGTTCTCCTAGTTCCAGTTTTTGGTCGGATTTCTGTCTAACTAGTATTTTTCCAAATTCACCAGAAATTACTTGACCTTTTGTTATTGAAACCACCAAAGTGAAGGGTTTTTAAGGTTTTTATAAGGTTTTTGTAATATGCTATCAAACAAAACCTTTATAAAACCAATATTCTTACTATATATGGGCTAGGCTGGTGCGTTGGTCCTGTACTGTTACTCTAAACGGACCTTAGAGAGAGCCGAAGCCTGGAGAGAGGCATTATTTTAGTTTAGTGGTCTTGGTTTCAACGTTGAGGTTCTGTCCTTCGGGACTGTCTCTTTTGGAAAACTGGTCAGGATGGGAACATAGCAGCCATAACCTTTAGATATAGTGCTCAAAGGGTAGCGGAACTGAGGAGAAGTCAAGGTTAGCTGCTGGGCTTTTTTAATGTCCATTTCTAGGCGTGCCCACTTTGTTTTTCTAACTAAGAATTATAAAAAAATAAAAAGAAAAAATAAATAAAAACCTTACTCAACAATTATCTTAGCGCCTTGCGGTCCGTAAGAAACTGCAAAATAGGTGTATTCTCCTGCTTCAGCAAATTCCTGTTCGAATTTATCACCAGCTTTCAATAAAGGGCTGTTTGCGAAAGATGCACCATCTTTTTGTATGGTTAGTACTGATACTATGTCAGCTTCATACATCCATGTTACAGAAGAACCTGCACTTATAGTCACTTCTAACGGTTCTATGCCGCCGCTTCCAAGTACTCTTATTTCTTCTGATGTGGTTTCTGGTTCAGCAATAACATCAGCAGTATCATCTTCCATAGCATCTCCAGCATCCCCTTCCATAGCATCTCCAGCATCCCCTTCCATAGCATCTCCAGCATCATCTTGCGCTTCTGGTTGAGCAGGTTGCTGAGCACATGCACTCACTAATAACATTAAAACAAGAACAATTCCATAAAATAATTTCATTTTTATATCCTCCCTCTATTTTTTATTAATTACTTTACTCTTGGAATACCTATTTAAATATTTTTGCTTTTTTCTAGTTGTAAAATCTTCTTCACAGCAGCCATAGCAACTTCAATCTGATTTTTGTTGGGCTTTTTAGTAGTAATTTTTTGCATGAGCAATCCCGGAATGATGAAAATTTTCATGACTACATTGTCCTCGAATTTCGCGCTGAATTTTAGAAATTCATATGACAATCCGGCAATTAATGGAAGCAAAGATAATCTGATTAAAAATAATATAATTCTTCTTAGAAAGGTATTTATGTCCAATAGCTGCGGAAAAATTGTTAAAATTATTGGAGTTATAACTGAGAATGTAAGTATAGCTACAACCATTACAATCATGATAAATGCTGTGCCGCATCTCGGATGCAATGTTGGAAATTTTTTTATGTTCTTTACATCTAACTTTTTGCCTTTTTCATAACAATGTATAGACATATGCTCTGCTCCGTGGTACTGGAACAGGACTTTTATATCTTTCATCATGGAAATGGCAGATATGTACAATAAAAAAATTCCAATCCTCATTATCCCGTCTACTAGATTGAAAAGCAAAGGCTTTGTTTCTTCAAAGAATCCAATAAAATTAGTGGCAAGGTAAGGCAATACAATAAATATGCCAATACCAAACAACATAGCAAAAATGAAACTAAAAGTCATCTCTTTTTTGCTTATTTTTTCTTCTTTTTCTAATTGCTGGTCTGCAGACCACATTAAGGATTTCATGCCAATGACTATCATATCAACTAGGTTATAGAAACCTCTTGCTACGGGCAATGCATGGAAGCCTTTTCTCTGCTTTATTTTCTCTTTTTTTGTTATTATCTTTTTTCCTTTTCTGACTGCAACAACATTATACTTCGGGCCTCTTATCATTACCCCTTCTATTACTGCTTGTCCCCCTATGGGAAGTTTTTTTGGCATTTTTTTACGAATTTATTTTTTATTTATATTACTTGTCATTAATTAAAGAGCAAAAATTTAATAAGCTGCAAATTTTGCCACTATTAATATGAAATGCCCTTACTGCAATCATGAAGAAACTCAGGTAATTGATTCAAGAGATACAGAGAATTTAGAGGCTACAAGGAGAAGAAGGGAATGCAGTAAATGCAAAAAAAGGTTTACTTCTTATGAAAGGGTTGAGGAAGCCGATATTGTTGTTGTTAAAAAAGACGGTAAAAGGGAAAGGTTTGAAAGGCAAAAACTGCTTAATGGCATGCTGAGGGCTTGCGAAAAAAGGGAAATAAGCCTTGATAAAATTGAAAAGCTTGTTGATGATGTGGAATCAGATTTGAGGAAACGTGATTCAGTCGAGGTTGACAGCAAGACCATTGGAAAAATAGCAATGAGAAGACTTAAATCTTTGGATAAAGTCGCTTTTTTGAGGTTTGCTTCTGTTTATCTGGAATTTGAAGATATTGAAAGGTTTGAGGAAGAACTTGATAAGCTGCAGAAGAAATGAAATGATAATAACTATTTTAGCTACGCTAAAAATAAACCTCCCCATCAGTGCAGAACTAAGGCTAAGTTCCCACCCCAACACGCTATAAAGTATGTACACAACTAAATAAAATGATAATAGGTATTACAGGAAAAAACGCAGCAGGAAAAGGTGAACTTGCAGAGCATCTTAAATCTAAAGGTTTTGTTTACTTTTCGTTGAGTGATGCCCTTAGAGATGAAGCTACAAAACAAGGATTGGACCATTCTCGCGATGTTTTAATCAAGCTTGGGACTGAAATCAGGGGAAAGTTTGGCAATGGCATTCTTGCTGTAAAGATTAATGAGAAGATCAGTAAATTGCAAAATAAAGATATTGTTGTGGATAGCATCAGGAATCCAGGAGAAATAGAAGAGCTAAGGAAGAATGATGGTTTTATACTTATTGGAGTGCATACAGATTCCAAAATAAGATTTGAGAGGCTTTTGAATAGGGGAAGGACAGGCGATTCAAAAACATTTGAGGAATTTGAAGAGCACGAAAAGAAAGAAAATAATGATGAAGGCTCTGGACAGCAGCTTGATAAGTGCATGGGGCTTGTGGATAAAATAATCAACAGCAATGGTACAATTGAAGAAGCGAACGATGGTCTGGATTTGTACTTAGATTCATTAGAAAATCAGTAAAATATAATAATGGAGTAATTTTTCATTGAAAAAATGACAAGAGTAAGCTGGGAAGAGTATTTTATGAATATTGCAAAGGAATCAGCTACTAGAAGTACTTGTGACAGGAAGCATATAGGTGCTGTTATTGTAAGGGACAGGACAATATTATCCACTGGATATAATGGCAGCATTAGGGGAATGCCGCATTGCGATGAAGCTGGCCACTTAATGGAAAATGATCATTGTGTTGCTACAATACATGCAGAATCAAATGCAATCCTGCAGGCTGCTAAAAACGGAGTCATGATTAAGGATTCAGAGGTTTATATTACTGCTAGTCCATGCTGGACATGCTTTAAGATGCTTGCAAATGCAGGAATCAAAAAAATCTATTATGGGGAATTCTACAGGGATGAAAGGATTTTTGATACTGCAAAAAAATTGGGCATAGAATTGACACATCTAAAAGTTGACCAGAGTAAGTTGTAATTTCCTAAAGCCTACTTCTTTCCCAGAATATTATTTACAATAGCAGTTCCCATTTCTTCTGTACTGCAGGAAGCTCCAAGGCTGATATCCTTTGTTCTATGGCCTTGCTGCAAGGCTTTAACTATGGCCTCATCAATTATTCTGGCTTCTTTGTCATGGCCTAATATTTCCAGCATCATTTTTGCAGATAATACCATGCTGATTGGATTTGCAATGCCCTTTCCTGCTATGTCTGGTGCTGAGCCATGAAGAGGCTCGAATACTGATATACCTTCGGGATTGACATTAGCACTGCCGCCCATTCCAAGGCTTCCTGTAATTGCTGTTGCCTCATCCGAAAGTATGTCTCCAAAAATATTGTCAGTTACAACAACCTGGTATGAATAAGGCCATCTTACTATATATTGGGAAAATGCGTCTACAAGTATACTTTCTGTCTCAATTTTAGGGTATTCTTTTGCTATCTCATTAAATTTTTCTCTCCATAATCTACTTGCATATAGAACATTAGCCTTATCCACAGATGTGACTTTTGTTTTTCCATTACGCACTGCATACTCGAATGCAAACCTTATTATCCTGTCAACACCTTTATCAGTATATTTATCAACATCAACTGCAGCAGCACCGGTAGCTTCCATCAAATCAGCAAGTATTTTTCTTATTTTTTCATCTTTATGGTCTATCTTGCCTTTTACAGCTCCTATGCGTGCATATAGCCCTTCAGAATTTTCTCTTATAATAACAAAATTAATTCCACTGCCTATATTTTTTGGTTTTAATGGGGATATTTCTTTAAGCTCATCATAAAGTTTTATTGGCCTGATATTGACATATGCGCCAAGCCCTTGTCTCAGAGGAAGAACAAAACCATGCTGCTCAAGCTCAGGCGGCAATCTTGGATCTCCTGCAGGAGCCTTATACACAGCATCAGATGTTTTATAGGTTTCCATGCTTTCCTTAGGCAATACTTCTCCAGTTTTCACATAATGTGAGGCACCAGCAGGCGCATCTGTAAATTCAAATTTTATATCACTAATTTGTTCAATTGCCTTAAGTACTCTCAATCCCTCTTTCATTACCTCTGGACCTATTCCATCCCCCCCAATAACAGCTATTTTATAATTCGGCATCATAAACCACCCAATTACGCCTCAATACAACTAGGATTTATATGTTTTTTGATGCAATAGAAATTATTTTGCCTCAGTATGATGGCAACATACAAAACCTTTTGATTAATTTATCAAAACAAATTTAAACTATGATTTTTTTTGAGGAAATATGATTTTACCTATAGAATTTTTCAACCAATACCCGATATGGGTTCTTGGGGCAATATTTAGCTTAGCTGCAGGACTGGCAACAGGCTTAGGGGCAGTACCTATATTTTTTACCAGAAATATTTCTGTCAAATGGCAGGATATTTTCATGGGTTTTGGCGCAGGTATCATGCTTGCGGCAACTTCTTTTTCTTTAATAGTTCCTGGATTAGATGCAGCAGGAAATGGAGTTAAAGCAGCTTCGATAATGGCTGGAGGCATTTTGTTAGGAGGATTTTTTTTACTATTTGTTGATAAGATAATACCTCATGAACACTTCATAAAAGGCCATGAAGGAGCTGATGCACATGCATTGAAGAGGGTTTGGTTATTTGTTTTTGCAATAACTTTGCATAATTTTCCTGAAGGCCTTGCTGTTGGAGTGGGTTTTGGCGGTGGAGATATACTCAATGGAATTACATTGGCTATAGGGATTGGCCTGCAAAACATACCAGAAGGATTAATTGTTGCTCTTGCACTAGTAGTTCATAAATACAGTTTAAAGAAAGCATTTCTAATTGCCTTAGCTACAGGACTTGTGGAGCCAATTGGAGGCTTGCTAGGAGCAGGCATTGTATCTGTCTTTATGCCTTTGCTTCCGTGGGGTTTAGCATTTGCAGCAGGAGCAATGCTGTTTGTAATAAGCAATGAAATCATTCCTGAAAGCCATAGGAAAGGTTTTGCAAAACAAGCTACTTTAGGTGTTATGGTTGGATTTGTGGTTATGTTATTTCTTGATGTTGTTTTAGGATAATAAATGCGGTGCAAATATAAGCACTAGCCCGAGAATCAATAAAATAATTCCCCCTATAATCTTGCAGTGCCTGGCATATTTTGTGCCTAAGGTTGTGTTGACTGCAAAAGCTGCTAAGCTGAAAATAATCAGGTCATCGAGCATGAAGAAAAAATCATACAAAAGAATACCCTAAAATTAGAAAGATATTAATATTAATAAAAAATAGTATTATTTATGTCCAAAATAGCTTTTTTTGAAATGGAGGAATGGGAAAAACCTTATTTAAAAAAAGAGTTTAAGAATCATAAGCTGTATTTTTTTGATGATGAGTTAAATGAGAAAAATGCAAATAAAGATTTTGATATTATTTCTGTATTCATTTATTCTAAGGTGGATAAAAAGATTCTTGATAAATTTGAGAATTTGAAATTAATCGCAACAAGAAGCACTGGTTTTGACCATATTGATTTAAAAGAATGTAAGAAAAGGAAGATTATTGTGTGCAATGTGCCGAATTATGGCGAGAATACTGTTGCAGAGCATACTTTTGCTTTGATTTTGAATCTGACAAGGAAAATACACAAAGCCTGGGAAAGAACAAGAAGGCTGGATTTTTCAATTACCGGTTTAAGGGGAACTGACTTAAGAGGCAAAACCATTGGAGTAATAGGTGTTGGGAACATAGGAAAGCATGTTGTAAGAATAGCAAACGGCTTTGAGATGAATGTGATTGCTTTTGAGCCTCATAAACATAAAAAACTTGCTAAAGAGATGAACTTTAAGGATGTAAGTTTTGATTATTTGCTTAAAAATTCTGATATTATTACATTACATTGCCCTTATAATAAGCATACACATCATATGATCAATAAAAATAATATTGGGAAAATCAAAAAAAATGCTTTATTGATAAATACTTCTAGAGGGGGTTTAATAGAGACAAATGCATTGGTTAATGCTTTGGACTCCGGGATATTAAAAGGCGCTGGTTTAGATGTTTTAGAGGATGAATGCTATGTAAGGGAAGATAAGGAGGTAATGTCAAAACATTTTCCAAAAAAATGTGATATGAGGATAATCTTAGAAAATCATATCCTGGCTAAAAAAGATAATGTTATCATAACTCCTCATAATGCCTTTAATTCTATTGAAGCTTTGGAAAGGATACTGGACACTACTGTTGATAATGTTAATGGTTATTTGAAGAAGAAGGTTGTTAATAAAGATTAATTCTCTTAGGGAAGAAATTTAGGTAACGTGAAAGCATCGCATCTTGGGTCATTGGCTTTTATGTTGAAGACTTTGATATTTGGAAAGTTTCTGCAGATACTTGGTCTGTGGGAATATATCTTGCATTTGCTTTTTCCTTTATTTATAGAAAGGAATATGCAGTAATTATTGATTCTTTTCAGGAGCTTTCCTTTTTTTGTTTTTTCAATGAAATAATCTTCTTTATACCCTGCTTGTTTTATTCTTTCTGATAATTCTGGATCTACTCTTCGCCCCATATCTAATCACCTTTTAAATTTTTTGTTTTCGGTTTTATAGCCAAAACTGGGGTTTATAGCCAAAGCCCTAAAACCACAACCTTTAAATATGTCTTAACAATCGTTAAGTGTATGCAAGGACAGATGCCTCAGGAGATAGAAGTCTGGTATATCATACCTGCTTTACGTAGAGAGATTGCTAAAAGCATGATTGATGACTACAAACTGACTCAAAAACAGGTAGCTGAGCTTCTTGGCTTGACAGAAGCTGCCGTTTCTCAGTATCTTAGCTCAAAAAGGGCAAAAGGAGTTGTTTTCAGCAATGCTGTTTTGGATGAAATAAAAAAATCAGCTAAAAAAATAACAGAAGACAAAAAACTGCTTGTTAATGAGATGATTAGGCTATGCAACCTAATAGATGTCAAGCAGATAATGTGCAATTTGCATAAAAAACAGAATACAAAGCTGAATAAATGTGAAGTCTGTTTTAAGTGATAAAAATGACACAAGTTGTTGAAGTAAACAGGGAGACGTACGACCATTATAATAAAGATAAGTATATTTACAAGGCAAATCCCGGATTGACAAAAGAAATAGTTGAAGAAATTTCTAAGCAAAAAAATGAGCCTGAATGGATGCTTAAAAAAAGATTAAAGGCTTTTGAAATATTCCAGAAAATGCCAATGCCTAAATGGGGACCTAGCCCGAAAGACTTAGATTTAAATGAAATAATTTTCTTTCAAAGGCCTGATGCAAAAAAGAATGCAAATAAATGGGAAGATGTTCCTGAAGACATAAAGAAGACTTTTGAAAGGTTAGGGATACCAGAAGCAGAAAAAAAAGCTTTATCAGGTGCTGGAGCACAATACGAATCAGAAGTTGTTTACCATAATTTAAAGAAAGAATGGGAAGATAAAGGAGTTATATTTCTTGATTGTGATGAAGCTTTGAAGAAACATCCAGAGCTAGTAAAGAAATATTTTATGACCTCTTGCGTTTCACCAGCATTGCATAAGTTTGCAGCTTTGCATGCAGCAGTATGGTCAGGCGGAACTTTCATTTATGTACCTCCAAATGTCAAAGTAAACATACCTTTGCAGGCTTATTTCAGAATGAATGCTAAGAAAGGAGGGCAGTTTGAACATACTTTAATTATTGTGGATAAGAACGCGGAAGTGCATTATATTGAAGGATGCTCTGCACCGCAATATACTGTAAATTCATTGCACGCAGGATGTGTTGAAATACATGTTTTGGAAGGTGCGAGAGTACGTTATTCCAGTATAGAGAACTGGAGCAGGAATACCTATAATTTGAATACTAAACGTGCAATTGTACAGAAAAATGGTGTTATGGAATGGATTAACGGGAACATGGGGAGTAAAATTACAATGTTATATCCTTGCAGTGTTCTTAAGGGGGAAAATTCAAGAACTGATTACCTGGGAATTGCTTATGCAGGAAACGGCCAGTACCAGGACACAGGATGCAAAGTCCATCACTTAGCTTCGAATACCAGTTCTACAATAGTAAGTAAGGGGATAAGCAAAAATGGAGGAATAAGCTCTTATCGTGGTTTGGTAACTGTTAAAAAAGGAGCTGTTAATTCAAACTCAAACGTTAGATGCGATGGTTTGATGCTGGACAGTAAAAGCAAGGCAACAACACTCCCAAGCATGGAAGTGGAAGAAAGTGATGTTACTATTGCACATGAGGCTGCTGTTGGGAAAATTCAGGAAGACCAATTATTTTACCTGATGTCTAGAGGTTTAAACGAAGAAGAAGCAACAAAATTAATTGTATCTGGGTTTATAGAACCCATAGTAAAAGAGCTTCCATTAGAATATGCAGTAGAATTAAACAGGCTAATTGAGTTAGAAATAGAGAATTCTGTGGTTTAAAATGCTTAAAATAGAGAAAATAAGAAAAGATTTCAGTATACTAAAAAGGAAAGTTCATGGAAAACCATTGGTTTACTTAGATAATGCTGCAACTACTCAGAAGCCTAAAGTTGTTATAGATGCAGTTAAGGATTATTATGAGAACTATAATGCTAATATTCATAGAAGCATACATGTATTAGGAGAAGAAGCAACTGCAGCTTATGAAGAAGCGCATAAGAAAATTGCTGATTTCATTAATGCTGATTTTGAGGAAGTTATTTTTACTAAAAGTACAACAGAAAGTTTGAATTTGCTTGCATATTCATTGACTGCTGATTTAAAACCAGGAGATGAAATTGTAATAAGCGAGATGGAGCATCATAGCAATTTTGTTCCGTGGCAGCAGTTGGCATTAAAGAAAAAATTGAAGCTGAAGTTTATAGAGATAAATAAAGGTGGAACATTGAATGAGGAAAGCATTAAAGAGAATATAACAAAGAAAACAAAAATTGTTTCTGTAACTCATGTTTCTAATGTTTTAGGGACTGTAAATGATATTAAAGAGATTGGAAAAATTGCTCATGAAAATAATGCTTTAATGATTGTAGATGCTGCTCAGTCTGTTCCGCATATGAAAATTGATGTTAAAGACTTAGATGCGGATTTTTTAGCTTTTTCCGGACATAAAATGCTGGGACCTACAGGTATTGGAGTTTTATACGGAAAGAAAGAATTATTGGAAGAAATGCAGCCATTCCTTTACGGTGGAGAGATGATTAAGGAAGTTACTTTTGAAAATACTAAATTCAATGATCTTCCATGGAAATTTGAGGCTGGCACCCCTAATATAGCCCAGGGAATAGGACTAGGAATCGCAGTAGATTATTTGAATAAAGTTGGAATGGAAAATATTGAAAATCATGAAAAAGAACTTGTAAAATATGCTTACGAAAAATTAAATAAAATAAAGGAAGTAGAGATTTACGGTCCTAGTCCTGAAAAAAGATCTGGTTTGATAGCATTTAATGTCAAGAATGTCCATGCTCATGACACTGCTCAGATATTGGATGGAGAAGGAATAGCTATCCGTGCCGGACATCATTGCGCAATGCCTTTAGCATCTAAATTAGGAATTGTTGCAAGCGCCAGAGCTTCATTTTATGTTTATAATACTAAAGAAGAGATTGATAAATTAGTTGAGGGAATCCATAAAGTGATTAAGGTGTTCAAATGAATGAAAACTTAAATCCGAGCTTTACAGGAGAAGGAATTTACAAAGAAAATATCCTGGATCACTATAAAAATCCCCATAATAGAGGAAAGATTGCTAATGCAGATATAGAATTTACTGAAAACAATCCATTATGCGGAGATGTAATAACTGTGGATATGAAACTAGACGACAATAAGATTGTTGATGTGAAGTTTAATGGACAAGGATGCGCTATTTCGCAAGCTGCAATGTCAATGCTTACAGATGAAATAAAAGGAAAAACACTGGAACAAATTAAAAAAATCAACAGGGAGGATATTGTTAAGCTGCTAGGGATTGAAGTAGGTCCTGTAAGGACTAAATGCGTTGTTTTGGGTTTAGTTGCAGTAAAAGAAGGAATTAAGGAGTTTGAAAAATGACTTTTTTAGAAGTAAAGAATCTGCATGTAAAAATTGAAGACAAGGAAATAGTTAAAGGACTAAACTTAAAAGTTGATAAAGGACAAGTTGTGGCATTAATGGGGCCTAATGGCTCTGGCAAAAGCACTTTGGCTTATGCTTTAATGGGGCATCCTAAATATGAAATAACTTCTGGTAAAATTTTATT
>CAYXMT010000009.1:25217-26651 GCA_964466175.1 uncultured Methanosarcinales archaeon
TAGAGCCAAAAATAGGAATTCTTGATGAAACAGACTCTGGTTTGGATGTTGATGCATTAAAGACAGTTGCTAATGGCATAAACGATATTAAAGGTTCTAAAATGGGAATTTTATTGATTACACATTACCAGAGAATTTTGAATTATGTAACTCCTGATAAAGTCCATATTATGGTAGATGGAAAAATTGTCAAAAGTGATGATAAGAAATTAGCTTTAAAAGTAGAGAAAAAAGGGTATGAATGGATTAAAGATTCTGTGCAGTAATTTACGTTTTCTTGTTTCTGTCTTTAATATTTTTCATTGCTAAATTAATGCTTTCATCAGGCCATCCAGCTTTTTTAAGCACATTGCTAACTTCCTTAAAAGTAAAGCCTTTGTTGAGCTCTTTTAAAGCATAAGCTTCAACTTTATCATATCCTGATTTTTGATGGCCATACTCCTGGCCTTTATGGAATATCAAATCTCTTTTAAGATAAATTATTGAAAGTATGATGCTTATTATAATCATGCTTATTCCAAAGCTTAAAATTGTCATAAATAGCCCTGTACTTCCACCTTCTTCAGATGCAGCTTCTATTCTCGGTTCCTCAAGTTGTTGTGATGGAGGCAATTGAGACAGAGGTACTGTCCTGTCAGCTGAAGCTGCTCTTTCTTCTCTAGCTCTTGCTGCAACATCAACATTTATTCTCTTAATTAGGATGGTTGCTTTGTTAAAGATTGTACGTTCGAAGGTCAATGAGATATCCTCCTTTCCATCATTATCCAGGTCAAAGTTAAGGGATTCTCCTCTGATTAATACTATAGAATCACTTACTGTGGACAATGAAATAGTTACCTTGGTACCAGTAATTGTAAGAACCACAAGCCTGTTAAACCTGTTGTCAAATTCAAATGTTAATAAATCACTCTTGGTCATGATAAATGATTTAGCGTTTCCCTGGTTCCAGTCTTTAATTTCACCCAGGTCAAATACACTTCCTCTTGACCTGCTGCCGCTTCCTGAACTGTCATCATCATCCCCTGAATCACAAGATTGCTGCTCAGCTGGTTTATTGAAATTTGTCCCGCAGCCATTGTCATCTGTGCATGATCTTGATTGGCTGTTATCGCAACTGCTCCAGGCACTACAAGTCCATGATTCCTCGCAGATTGTCGGTTCTGTAACACCCGAATGCATAAGGCCCTCTACCATATATTGTGTTCCGGTATCTGTGCAGGTGTAATTTCCATGCTTAATGCTATCACACATGATAAGATACTCATTGCTTCCATCACAATTTTGAGTTATTTCATCTATAGAACTTATTTCTTCATCTTTTATACATACTCTGTTAAAGTTTGCAATCTTGTCCACAAATGCTGTTTTGGTTCCATTATCTAAATCAACTCCACTTATTAAGGTATAACCTCTGGATGTTATCTCTGGCTGCTT
>CAYXMT010000010.1:0-26560 GCA_964466175.1 uncultured Methanosarcinales archaeon
AAGCTTAGAAAAAAAAGGATTTGTTGTTATGAAACTAGGCAAACCAATAAAATATCTTGCAGTTCCGCCTAAAGAAGTTCTGGAAAGAGTCAAGAAAAATGTGAATGACGATGCAAAAGAGCAAATCACAAAGTTGGAAGACCTTAAGAAAACAGAAGTCATAGGCGAGCTAAATACATTGCATAGTCAGGGTATTGAATTAGTTGAGCCAGCTGATTTGTCAGGGTCATTAAAAGGCAGGCATAACTTATACAACCATCTTGAGCTTACAATAAGAAATGCAGAAGAGTCAGTATCAATAATGACTACAAGCCAAGGTCTGCTTAGAAAAATAGAAGGCTTTAAGCCAACGTTCGAGAAATTAAAGAAACGCGGTGTAAAAATAAGAATTGCTGCGCCATTGACAAAAGAAACAGCAGCTGCAGTAAAAGATATATCTGGAGTTGCAGAAGTAAAACATGTGGATACGAAAGCAAGATTCATAATTGTTGATGGAAAAGAAATCATCTTCATGATAATGGATGATTCCTCTGTGCATCCGACTTATGATGTTGGCATATGGGTCAATACTCCATTCTTTTCAAGCGCATTGGAAAATCTGTATGATATGGCATGGAAGAGCATGAATCCAGCAGCAGAAGTATCAAAAAAACGCTGATACTTCTTTTTATTTTTTTAATATTATTGTAGATTAAATGAAAAAATTTATCTATAAATTTTTAATCTGCAAGATTGGAAAATTGAAGTTTAAATTTGTGATTTTCCAATAAACAAAAAACTTATATAACTCTATAAACTCTGGTTCTAATTATCCAATAATAGTTTTAATTAACAAAATCAAATGAACAAAGAAAAGATTAAAGAATTTAAAAAAATAGCAAATGAAATTAGAAAGGAATCTATAATCATGACGCATAGGGCACAATCAGGACATCCTGGTGGTTCGCTATCAGAAGCAGATATCCTGTCAGCTTTGTATTTCTATAAACTACAAATAGATCCGAAAAAACCGGATTTGGAAAACAGAGACCGGTTTGTTTTAAGCAAAGGTCACGCTTCTCCTGCTTATTATGCTGCATTAGCAATGAAAGGATTCTTTGATAAAAAAAAGCTGGAAAGTTTCAGGAAGCTTGGAGGATTGCAAGGACATCCAGAGCTTAAGACACCTGGAGTTGATTTTGCAGGAGGTTCATTAGGCCAAGGAGTTTGTTTTGCAAACGGTCTTGCATTGGCTGGAAAGCTCGATAAGAAGAACTACAAAGTTTATGTTATGATTGGTGACGGAGAAAGCCAGGAAGGCTCTGTATGGGAAGCTGCAATGGCAGCCTCGCATCATAAGCTGGACAATTTAGTTGTAATACTAGATAATAATCAGGTACAGGAAACCGGAAAGACAAAAGATGTTATGAACATTAACCCAGCAGCAGACAAATGGAAGGCATTTGGTTTTGAAGTTTTTGATATTGACGGCCACAACATGGAAGAGATTGTTAATGCACTTGACAAAGCAGATAAAGTAAAAGAAAAACCGGTAATGATTGTAGCAAACACAATAAAGGGAAAAGGAATTTCATTTATGGAGTTAAATCACAAATTTCACGGAAAAGCCCCGGATGATGAACAATTCGAAAAAGCAATGAAAGAGTTGAGTAAAAATGACTGAGGCAAAAGCTACAAGACAAGGTTATGGAGATGGATTATTAGAAGTAGGTAAGTCCAATCCAAATGTAGTTGTTGTTGATGCCGATTTAGGTGACAGTACTAAAGCAGAAATTTTTGGAAAAGAATTCCCTGATAGGTATATTACTACAGGAATTGCAGAGCAAGACATGATTGGCATTGCAGCGGGCCTTGCTGTTTCTGGAAAAATACCTTTTGCAAGCACTTTCGCTATTTTTTCTGAAAGAGCTTTTGAATTTGTAAGGAACATAATCTCAAGAAACAAGATTAATGTAAAAATTGCAGGAAGCCATGCAGGAATACATACAGGAGAAGACGGAAAAAGCGCTCAAGCCATAGAAGACATTTCCATTTACAGAACATTGCCAAACATGATTGTTATACAGCCTTGCGATTATATAGAAGCAAAAAAAGCAGTTCATGTTCTCGCTGACTACAAAGGACCTTCTTATATGAGGTTATTAAGAAATCCTCTTCCGATAATCCACAACAATAATTATAAATTTAATATTGGCAAAGGAGAAATATTAAAAAAAGGAAAAGATGCAGTAATTTTTGCAACAGGAACAATGGTCCATGAGGCATTAGAAGCTGCAGAAACCCTAAAAAACGATAAAATAGATGTCTATGTTGTAAATATACATACAATAAAACCCATAGACCAAAAATTAATCATAGAACTGGCAAAAAAAACAAACTGTGTAATTACAGCAGAAGACCACAATATTATTGGAGGCCTAGGAAGCGCAGTTGCAGAAATTTTGTCAGAAAATTATCCATGCATAATGAAACGAATTGGTGTGGAAGACAGATACGGAGAATCTGGAAAATACGCAGAGCTTTACGATAAATATGGATTAAGTGCAAAGCATGTTGCAGAAAAAGTTAAAAAAATTATTAAACAGAAAAAATAAAACGATAATGGTGATGTTAAAATGAAGATATTTATTGATAGTGCAAATGTAGATGAAATTAAACAAGCAAATGACATAATTCCATTAGATGGAGTTACAACAAACCCTACTCTTATCATGAAAGAAGGCCGCGATTATGTAAAAACACTCAAAGAAATCACTAAAATTGTAAACGGCCCAATAAGCGCAGAGCCTATTTCTCTAGACGCAAAAAATATGATAAAAGAAGGAAAAGAATTTGCAAAACTCCACAAAAATATTGTAATTAAAGTTCCAATGACTCCGGAAGGAATGAAAGCCTGCAGAGCATTGACAAGTTCAGGAATTAAAGTAAATACAACATTAGTTTTCTCAGCTAATCAGGCATTACTGGCGGCAAAAGCAGGAACTTATCTTACAAGCCCATTTCTTGGAAGATTAGATGACATTGGTCAGAATGGAATGAATTTAATAAAAGAAATAAGGCAAATTTATGATAATTATGGATTTAAGAGCCAAATTCTTGCAGCAAGCATAAGAAGTACAGAGCATGTAAAAGAAGCAGCAATTATAGGCGCAGATATAGCCACAATACCATTTAAAGTTTACGAGCAAATGTTCAAGCATTCCCTAACAGACAAAGGGATAAATCAGTTTTTGGATGACTGGAGTAAGCTGCAGAAAGAATTGAAGAAGAAACAAGATAATCGCTAATTTAAATAGCAAAATTTTAAATATGCATATAATTCTAAATCTATTAATATGGAAATAGAAAAAATAATCTTGACTTTGCATGCTTATGAAAGAAAAGTGCTTCCTGCCTTAAAAGAAACTACATCTTTCGAGGAAATAACAAAAAAAACAGGATTGCAAAAAGTCGAAGTAATGAGGGCATTGCAATGGCTGCAAAATAAAAAATTAATAAGAATAAATAAGAGATTGCAGGAACAAGTAAGCCTCGATGAAAATGGCATAAAGTACAGGGCAAATGGTCTGCCAGAGAGAAAATTCTTAGAAGCAATCAAGGAAAACTCAACTTTAGAAGAATTAAGTAAAAAAACAAATTTAAGCAGGCAGGAACTGAGCATAAGCCTTGGAATGCTTAAGTCAAAATCCGCAATAGAAATAAAAAAAGAAAAAGGACTTATCATATCAATTACAGACATTGGCAAAGACATTCTAAAAAAAGGCTTCCCAGAAGAAGAATTCTTGAAAAAGAAATTCCCAATAAACTCTTCTGAATTAAAAGACCTGGACAAGCTTGCATTTGAAAATCTAAAGAAAAGAAACAGGATTGTAAAAGTAACTATTGTAAAAATAATAAATGCAGAACCTACAGAGACCGGGGAAAAAATAATTGAACATGGAATAAGCGGAAAAGAAATGCTGGATAGGTTGACACCAAAGGCATTAAAGTCAGGAGAATGGAAAACCAAGAAACTCAGAAGTTATGATGTGAAAATCAATGTCCCTAACATATCTGGAGGCAAACAACATTTCGTCAACCAGGCAATACAGTACATAAAAAGAATTTGGCTTGACTTGGGTTTTAAGGAAATGACCGGGAATCTTGTGCAAACATCTTTCTGGGACTTAGATGCATTGTTTGTTCCCCAGGATCACCCGGCAAGAGACATGCAGGATACTTTTTACATTAAAAATCCTAAATATGGCAAATTGCCCAAAGAACTTGTAAAAAATATAAAAGCTGCGCATGAAAATGGATTTACCACTGGAAGCAAAGGCTGGCAGTATAAATGGTCAGACGAAATAGCAAAAGAGAATTTGTTAAGGACTCATACAACTGTTTTGTCAGCTCAAACAATAGCAAAATTAAAGAAAGAAGATCTGCCAGCAAAGTTCTTTTCAGTAGGAAAAGTGTTCCGAAATGAAACCTTATCCTGGAAATCATTGTTTGAGTTCATACAGGTAGAAGGAATTGTTATTGACCCTAATGCAAACTTCAAAAATCTAAAAGGCTATCTAAAAGAATTCTTTGCAAAGATGGGATTCCCTGATGTAAGAATCAGGCCGGCACATTTCCCTTATACAGAGCCATCTGCAGAGGTAGACGTTTGGCACCCCATAAAAAAACAATGGGTAGAATTGGGTGGGTCCGGAATATTCCGCCCTGAAATGGTCAAGCCACTGATCGGGATAGAGGTTCCTGTGCTTGCATGGGGCCTCGGAATGGAAAGAACGATTATGGAATATTATAACATTAAGGATGCAAGAGATGTTTACAAGAATGACCTAAAACAGTTAAGAGAATCAAGGATCTGGATGAAATAAAAATGCCAACAATAAATATCAACAGAAATGTTTTTGAAAAACTGGTTGGAAAAAAACTCCCAATTGAAAAACTAAAGGATAGGATATCCATGTTAGGTACAGATCTGGAAAGCGTAGATGGAAATGAAATTGTCGTTGAAATATTCCCAAACCGGCCTGATATGCTTTCTGTACAGGGACTTGCACGCGCATTCTCCTCTTTTATAGGCAACAAAACAGGTCTAAGTCAGTATAAAGTTGAGCGTTCAAACGAAAAAATGATTGTTGAAAAGTCAGTAGCAGATGTAAGGCCGTACACAGCTTGCGCTATAGTGAAGGGTATGCATTTTGATGATGAGAAAATCAAGGAAGTGATAGATATACAGGAAAAACTGCACATAACTTATGGGAGGAACCGGAAAAAAGCAGCTATAGGAATTTACCCATTTGAAAAAATAAAAACTCCAATAAAATTCCTTGCTCAAAGCCCAAAAGATATAGTATTCCAGCCACTGGAATCAAATAAAGAGATGAATATGCTTGAGATTCTTGAGAAACATCCAGCTGGAAGAGCTTATGGACATCTGCTGAAAGGAATGAAGAAATTCCCTGTTTTTAGGGACGCAAATAACGAAGTTCTTTCGGTACCTCCAATAATCAATTCCAATAAGACCGGAAAGATAAACGAAGAAACAAAAGATGTATTTATAGAATGTTCGGGATTTGATTTCAATGTCTTAAGAAAATGCCTTAACATGATTGTTACATCATTATACGAGATGGGCGGGAAGGTTTATTCAATGGAACTAATATATGACAGCAAAAGATACACCACGCCGGATTTAAGACCGGAAGAAATGAAAGTAGAAATAAACTACATAAATAAATTACTGGGTTTGGGTCTAAAAGAAAGCGAGTTAAAAAAATTATTTGAGAGAATGGGCTACGGTTACAGGAGCAAAAAAGTCTTAATACCTTCTTATAGGGCAGATATAATCCACCAGGCAGATCTTGCAGAGGACATCGCAATAGCTTACGGATATGAAAATTTTGATTCAATAATACCTCATGTAGCGACAATTGCACAGGAAGACAAGTTTGAAATTTTCAAGAGCAAGATATCTTCCTTATTAGTGGGCCTCGATTTAATGGAAACCAGCACCTATAACCTCACCAACAAAGAATTCCAATGCAAAAAGATGAATACTCAGCTTCAATTAATCGAACTTGCAAACTCAATATCCTCTGATTATGATATGTTAAGGGCATGGGTATTGCCATCATTGATGGAAATATTAAGCGGCAATAAGCATCACGAATACCCACAAAAAATATTCACAATAGGAACAATTTTCAAAAAAGACAGCAGTTCAGATACAAACATTGGAGAAGACCAAAGGTTAGCTGTTGCAATAGCTTCTGAAAATACAGACTATACAGAAGTTAGGCAAATTCTTGATTATTTATTTAGGAGTATGGGATTAAAATACGAAATAGAAGAAGCAGAACACAGTTCATTTATTACTGGCAGAGTAGCAAGAGTAATTGTAAACGGAAGAAAAATAGCATATATTGGAGAAGTGAATCCAATTGTTCTGCAAAACTGGGAGTTAGAAGTCCCTGTAACTGCCTTTGAACTAAATCTGACAGAATTGTACAGATTTTTAAATTAAAAATTATTTTTTAACAGGTTTTGAGTCTTTCTTCTGAGCTTTTTTTGGTTCTTTGCCTTTTTCTTTTACAGGTTTCTTCTTTTCTTCCACTAACCCAGCCTTCTCTTCCAGACTTCCACCTGTTTTCTCTGCAGGTTTTTCTTCTCCTTTGCCCTTAACAGTTTCCTCTTTCTTCTTCTTGAATACATCCATCAATTTTCTCTTTTCTTCTTTCTGCTCTCTCAACTGTTCAGGAGTCTTCCTTTTTTTCCTTGGTCTTTCTGTTTTTTGCTTTGATTTTGTTTCCCTGACTTTTAACCCTAATTTCTCAAATTCTTTCTTAATATCTTCATGAGAAGCATTCTTTTTTATCTTAACAACATCTTTTAATGGCTCTATATGAAGAATATTGCATTTTCTACGCCTGGTTTCGCCGTCTATCAATAAAAATTTATCATCAAGAACATCCACAACAACGCATTTTAACCCAGCATCTCTGCCAGAAATTTTTACCGCTAATCTTCCAATCTCAATCATTTTTCCCTCCGATCTCTCAATACAGACTTTGTCACCATAAGCCCAAGAGATTTCTTTGTTATTTTTATTATGTAATTATTATTTTAAATATCTATTGCAATCTTGCCTTTTCCACAATCAAGGTCCTAGTACACTTACTGCACAAATTGCCCCCGTAAGGTCTTGTTGGTTTTTTCTTTGTCTTTGGCAGTTTATGCATCTTTAAAGGCCTTTCCCGTGGAATGCCCTTAAGCACATTGCCACAGCTACCGCACTTTGCATTTTTAGGTTTCCTTTCCTTGTAGTGCCTTCTAGTAGCTCCTCCAGGTACCTTTACCTGCAATCTTCTTAAAGTCCTTGATCTCTTATATGGTTCTGGCATTTTCAATTGGAAATAAAATCAGTTTATAAAGGTTTTTGTTAAAAACGATTAGAAATCTTTATATACATTTAGTAGTCCAATAAGTTTTGATACTATGAGAGCAAAATCACATAATTTTTTAAATAAAAGAGGTGTAAGTCCGTTAATAGCAACCGTTCTGCTTATCTCTTTTGCTGTTGCATTAGGCTCTGTGGTGTTGAATTGGGGCAGAAATTTAGATATCTCCAAGCCGGGAGACAAATGTACAGGAATTAGCATCAAAATACGAAACACAAATACCTATCAGGTATGTTACGCTGGTTCAGGACAAGAGGGTTATATTAATTTTATTATAGATAACAATGGAAATACAGACATGGATGGCCTGGGCATATGGATCACCGGAGAAAAAGGAACAAAACTACTGGATTTTAATGAACTTTCCATAAAACAAGGAGAACTTCTGGATGTTAAGGACAAATCTGTAAAATATGATTTCAGCACATACGGGGCCATAAAGAACATTCAGTTTTTCCCAAAAGTCGGAGTTAATGATGAACTGGAAATATGCGCAAGAAATTCTATAAAAGCAGACAACCTTGGAGCATGCTAATATAGAAGATTTCGTTGATCGGTTTACTTTTATTGTCCCTATTAATTTTATCCTACCGACGAAATCTGATTATGCACGAAAATCACAATAATCGATTAAAATAGTTATGATTTTCGGCATCCTGAAAATCTTTGATTTTCATGATTTGATAATTGCGCTGATTATTTTAGATGGGCGCAATTATCAATAGACCTTAATAATTTTTCTTACTAATATGCTGAAAACTATTGAGAATATTATGTAAGTTCCCAACCATCCAGGTTTCCAGAAACCAAAGTTAAGAAGCTTTTTTGGATTATTGTCAATTGATATTGATTTCACAACATCTTTTTTAACCGTCTTGACAGGTGTGATATATCTATTTTCTTTTGTAACCAAAACTTCCTTACTGTATGTTTTTCCATCAAAAATGTATTCAAGAAGATATTCTCCTGCATCTCCCTCCAAAACCCACTTAATCTCGCTATCTTTGACCTCTTTTATTCCATCACCGTTGATTATAATGCCATTTGGCACACTTAATTCTACTGAACCAGAAGTACCTTTCTCAAAAACAATTGTTGTTGTAAAATCTTGTCCTGGCAGTATTGGGTCATAAGCAAGATTAGCACTCATCCAGCTGAAAATAATAATTATTGGTACCATTGTATAAATCATGCTCCTAAAGGACTGCATCATATATTTCATATTTGTCTGCATGACTTGTTTCTGAACTTGCATAGCCTTTTCAGGTTCACTTTTCAGCTCTTTCGCTTCTTTTTGTAATTCCTTCATCTCTTCCTTAAGACGTTTCATTAGGTTCTGGTCTGTAGCAAATTTAGTGATTAAAGTTATGACTAACGCAATCAAAAAAGAAATCAGGATAATAGCCCACAAGCTGGGTAAATTAAGCAAAGGACCAAAAACAGGATTTAACAGATTCTCAAAAACCATTTAAACACCACCACCCATAAATTTTCTCATCATTGGATTCATATCCATCATATGCTGCTTGGATATCTCTTCATAAAGTTTATACACTATCATAACCGCTAATAAAATACCTGTACCAGAACTTAAAGACCCGGTTATATCAGCAAAACCTGCCAAAAAACCCACAGATAGCCCACCCATTATAGTCAATGGCCATATATACCTGCTGAGCAGCCTTTCAAGAACCCGTTCATCCCTCCTAAAACCAGGAATCTGCAATCCAGAACCCATCATTTGTTTTGCCTGGCTTCTTGCGTCCATTCCAGCCGTCTGCACCCAAAAAATACTGAACACCATAGCTCCAATCATTAGGAATAAAATGTAAAAGAGAGACTGAAGATAGGGGTCAATTCCAACGAATATTGTCCCTTGTTGAAGAATAGTCCTTACTAAATTTATTGGCCTTACCCAAAAAACAAACCCGCTTACTGGTTGCCCTAAACTGTTAAAAGCACCCAACAGCGGAAGGCCTTTGTTGCTAAGAAAGCTTCCCAGTAACTGAAAATTTGCAATAAGCGCAGAGACTAATATAACCGGAATAACACTTGTATAAAAGAAAGACAAGGGCCAGCGAACACCATGCCCTCTGACCATGCCAAATGATAATGGGATCTCTACTTTCATTGCTTGTGCAAAAACAACCATCATAAACACTATAACTGTAAAAAACAAAGCTGCAAACATAATCCCTGCAGTAACTGTATCACCAGCAGTTAAACTCTGGAATAATGCAGGAACAGCTCCGGAAGAATATGTTATTCCGGCAATTCCGGCAGGTCCTGGAAGCCAGTTAAATGCCTGTACAAAGATGCCTTTGCTGACTCCTGCAGCGATAAACAAGCCGATACCAGAGCCAAAACCCCATTTACTCACAACCTCATCCATAAATAATATCATTATTCCGCCTAAAAACAGCTGAAAAATAAGTATTAACTGCAGCTGCATATAAATTCCGGTTCCAGCAAACTGCGTTTCCGGAGACAAGCCGCCCATCAAAACAAAAATAACAGCCTCAAATGCTATAAAGAATATTGCCATTAATTTCTGCAATCCCTGGAACGTTTTTTTTCCTTCTGGTTGCGTAAGGTCAAGTTTTAAAATTCCGGAGCCATTCAATAATTGCAAAACAATAGATGCAGTAACTATTGGTCCAATACCTAAGCTAATTATAGAACCAAATTCTGCTCCTAAAATAACAGAAAAAAACTGAAACCTTTCCAGCTGATTTTCGCCAAGGCCAAACAAAGGCATTACACCAAGAACAAAAAAGATGATTAAAATAACTAATGTCCATTTTAATTTCTCTTTGAATGCCAAAAATTTCTGGGATGGACCCTCAACTTCCGGCAGATTATTTAAAATTGCTTTCCATATAGACATTTTAGTATATTTACAGCATCACGCTTTTTTTTGTTCTAAAATTACTTCTCCACCATTAGCCTTTATTTTTTCAACAGCTTTCTTTGACGCATAAGGAATCTTTACTTTATATTTATTTGTCACTTTTCCACTGCTTAAAAGTTTATTAAAACCAAGTTTTTCTAAATCGATGGAATAAAAATCATTCTCTTTATTAACTAACTCACTTGGCAGTTTTAATATATTTGCTTCCAAATAATTAATATTTACTGCCTTAATCTTACTTACATTTTTGCTTACAAATCCCTTTTTACCGAAATATTTTTCCTGCCATACAGAGGGCTTCTTGTTGTCTGACCTCTTGCCACTGCCAGCCATACCTTTCCCACCTCTATTTCCGGCACCTCTGCGCTTTTTCTTTGATCCGGAGCCATGAGTCATACTTCCTCTGTATCTTCCAGATTTATTTCTTTTGTTTACCGTCATTTTCTCATAAACCTTAAATCATCCTTTGTATAAGATCATTTATTTTATCTTCCCTATAACCCAAGGCCCCCCCATCAACAAAAGAAACTTTTATTCCTTTTCTTCCATAACCTTTTTTAGGGCTGTTTAGCCTGAAAATTCTTTTTACTTTCTTACCATCAACATCAGTAAACTTATTGTAATTTATTTTTCCTTTTCTGTCAGAAACTTCTCCTTTATACTCTTCTGCTCTTTTCTCCATAAGGTCATTATAAGTCTTTTCATCTACATCTCCCCATGTAACATAATCCTTGATCTTTTTAATCATTCCAACATAGGCTGCAGTATTTGGAACAACAACACAATAATTTTTTTTGTATAACCTTAGCTTTTTGAGAGTGGCATCTATATCCCGTTTTACTCCTGTAATTCCCCTCACCCTAACAACCGCAAGTTTGTCACTTTTATTGCTAGAAATTTCTGATTTCTGAGCATCTGTTTTTTCTTTATCCATTTTATTATTCACTCACAGAACATTCTGCAATACCCAAATTCTCTTCATTTTCTTTTTGTATTTTCATTTCCATAAGCTTCTTAAGAGCATCAAAACAGGCATAAATCAGATTTGTCTTTGTTCTGGTCTGCCCAAACGTTTTTGACCATACATCTTTTATCCCTGCAATCTTCAGTATTTTGCCGCATTCCCCTTCAATGCATAATCCTGTTCCTCTAGGAGCAGGTATAAGCCTTAGAACCACTGAACCATATCTCCCTTCAACAGCAAATGGCACGCTATGCGGATTCTTACAGCTGCACTGCCAGCTTCCACATCCCCTTAAAACCTTCATAATATTTTGTTTTGCATTCCTAGTGGCTTTTTCTCTTGCCGGCACCGTTTCCTTGCTTTTTCCATACCCAATGCCTACATAACCATCTTCATTCCCAACTATTGCAAAAGTCCCGAATTTTGGCTTGTTGCCTTCCTGGGTTTTCTTCTGTGTCTGCCTGAAAACTCTTCTTTGACCGCCGCCAAATTTCCCTTTTGATTGGCCTACAAGTAACAGGTCACTAGTTAGATTAGGCATTAATACATCCACGATTTCTCTCTCTAAAATTTTGAGCCGATTATCCAATATGTAATCTATATTATCAATTTCACCATTTTTTACTTTCATTCCTAATGATGTTTTTGGCTTCCAGGTTTCTTTATCAAAACTGCTGGGCCGTTCTTCTCTAACATAGTTTTTATTCCTTTTTTTACTAAATTTTCTTTTGTTTCCCACTTTTGTTTCGTCACTTGCCATTTTTATTTATCCTGTTGGTTTCTTATCAATATTATTTTTCACTTCCTCTAACTTTTTAGTGATATTAGAAGGGTCATTATTGTCTTTTATATAAGTCCCAAATTGTTTCTTAAAGGATGTTTCATCTTTCTTCAATTTCTCCCCGTAATCAATTATGTGTTTTCCTATGAGCCTTTCACTGCTTGGAAGAATTTCCTTGCTGCAGGGAACTTTCATACCAGCATCCAAAGCACCAGCCAAAACAGCATAAACTCTGGACCCTTTTACAGATTTATTAAGCCCGATGTCCAAAACAGCATCATTCGACTTTTCACCTGTACGTTTTCCAAGCAAAAATCCCACCAAATAAGCAGCAGGCAAATTTCCGGCACCATAGCACCAACCAAATTTTTTCAAATCAGATGAATGAGCTGATGCCTTAACCACATCACCTTTTTTATCATAGTCTATTATAGCAGCTTGTATATTCTTCAATGATTTCCTGATTACAAGCCTAGGCTTATTGGATGCTAATATCTTTAATCTTTTCCTGTAATTAGTCGTTCCTTCCCTTTTCCGCTTAAATTGTACTGTATAAATGCTGCTTTTCTTCATTTTTTCCCGATACTATGCTCTTCCATATAGATTTTAATGTGCCTTTTGCTTCTGAAAAAGCCCCCTTTGCTTTTCATATAAAGGGACCTGTATGATGACTTGCCAATAACATCTTTGTCTCTTAAATATTGTAGGAATGTTCTTTGTATCCTGATATGGTTAATCCACCCTCGTTTTTTGATCAATCTTGCATGCTTGCTGCCCTTTATCGATCCGGAACCGCTTCTCCTACCTTTGCTTTTTTGCAGCATGTTTTTTCTTATTCTATATCTTGAAATTCCCCTTATTTTCTTTGCCTTGATGGCTTTATCCTTTATCAACGATTTCACATCAGCTTTTGTTATGGCTTCCTTTATTTCATCCAGTCTACTGGAGTCTAGCCAAATGTCATTTTCTGACGATTTCAAAATCTGTGCAGCAAGCCTTTTTTGTATTTTAAGTTGCATTTTATCTGTCCTTCTTTGTCAAGACTTTATCTTTCTCTTTCTTCTCAACTTCTTTTTTATCTTCTAATTGCTGGCCATCTTCTCCCTTAACCTTTTCAGCCAATTTTTCCCCTTTCTTTTCAGATTTCTTGGCCTTTGCCTTTTTTTCTTCCTCTTCCTTTTTCTTCCTCTTAAGATTTATTTTATCTTCCACATTTTTTATAAACTCATCCGGATTATTAAAATTTAAAACAGCAAAACCTTCCTCTTTAGCTTTTTTTAATATGACAATCCGCTTTTTATTTCCTAAAGTAGATGAAATAATCAAGCAGCTTTTTTTGGAATCCAGTCCTTCAAAATCCTTAAGTGACTTAATGACACATTGCTGCAATCCACTTTTATGCAAATACCTTACTTTGCTCGGGCTCCTGTAACCACCTGAAACATGTTTGGCCCTGCCTTTAAGTCGCAACCTTATCTTTGACTGCAAACCTTTTGGTTTTCTCCATTTTTTACTCAGTCGTTTCTTCTTGTGAGCATCCTGTCTGATAAAATCTGGTTTTTTGCTCTTGATGCGCTTCCTCAATTCCAATAGCTCAGCTATAGATTCCATTTTTTTATCTGACATCTTTACCGCCTTTGGAGGTTATCCACAAACCGTCCTGGAAAATTCTTCCATCGTATCCTATTCTTCTTGTAAGGAGCTCTATATCAGCACTTACTTGTCCGGCAATCTCTTTGCTCGGGCTTTCTACAACAACAGTATCTCCTTCAACCTTGACTGTTGCACCTGCCTTCAATGCAAGTGTTCTTGGAACCTTTTCTCCAAGAAAATTCTTTATGATTATTTCATCATTGCTCACAGAAACATTCATAGGAAAATGTCCGGAGCATATCTTCAAAGTATATTTGTGCCCTTCCAGAGCCCCTTTTACCATTCCCCTTATGTGCGCAGCATACGATTTTATGACCTTCTTATTCACTTTATTGAACTTAGATGCTTTTAGAGTTACAATCTGTTCTTTGCATTCAACTTTCATATTCTTATCCGAAAAATCCTTTTTTACCTCTCCCTTAGGACCCTTTAATGTCAGTAAACTTCCATCTAATTGAGCACTTACTTTATCCTCTAATTTGATTTCAATACTCAACCCTTTGCTCTTGTTTTTCATTCTTAATAACAGTAAGCCAGAAGCTTGCCTCCAATGTTTTTTTCCTTTGCTTCATTATGGGTCATAATGCCCAGAGGTGTAGATACAATCAGGATGCCCATGCCTCTTGCCAAAAGATACCTTCCTTCAAATTTTTCAAACTCATCTTTTTTTACACTATATCTTGGCTTTATAACTCCGCACTTGTTTATATTCCCTAAAAGATTCAATTTAATTATATCTCCTTTCCCATCTTTTATTTCTTCAAAATCCCCTACATACTTGTTAGTTTTCATGACATCAAGCACCTTCTTAATCATATTTGAAGATGGCTTAATCTTACTTACATTTCTTCCTAATCCTTCGTCTATTAAAATCAACGATAATGCATTAGCTAATGGGTCGTTTAGTGACATTTTAACCTCAACTGTATTTTTTAAATCCAAGATCTGTTGCAATCTCTCTAAAACATTGCCTACACATGTTTAATCCGTAACTGTTTATTTTTCCCCTTATCCTGCCGCACCTGCCGCACCTTTCAAGGCTTCTTCCGCAGCTCCTTTTTTTAGGCAAATTATGCTTAAGGAATTTTTTGAGTTTTATTGGTTTAGCTTTGAGCTGTTTGAATGCTTTCTTATGATTGCTGTATGTCATCTTATTCACCTATCTTCAGATTAAATGTAGTTTTCATGAAATCAATAGCTTCTTCCTTTTTTATTCTGTTTTTTCTTGGAATTGCGCACCTTTTCAAAGCCCGGTGCTTTATCCTAAAACCTTTTCTTTTAAGAGTAATACAAACCTGGAAACCCATAATGCCTACATCCGGGTCGTATTTTACTCCGGGAACATCAATGTATTCACTTATTCCGAAGGATATATTCCCTTCATTATCCATATTAGTTGGTTGCAGTGTATTGTCTTTGGCTTCCAATAATCTTTTTAATAAATCCAAGGCTATTTTATCCCTTAAAGTAAGCTTGCATCCTATAGCTAATCCAGGCCTTAATCCCCACTCCTGTATTCTTTTTTTTGTAAAGGTCTTAATGGGCATGCAACCTGCTATGCTGTTTATCAGTTTTATTCCCTTCTCTAATTTAGTCTGATCTTTTCCAGCACCAATGTTCAAAGTTACCTTCTCCACACTCACTTGTTTCATTAAGTTCATTTTCCTGTTAGACTAATTAACGGCTTGTCCTTGCCTATTGGAAATGCATCTTTTTTCAGAGCCTCAACAACATCCCCAGCTTCTGTCTTGTATAGGATTCTGTTGCCTATTATGTCCTGAACCTTTCCGGTTTGTCCAATATGTTTTCCCCCTGTAAGGTATATCAGGAAATTTTTATCGAGCCCGATTTTTTGCTTTATCTCATTCTTCTTCCCTAAATCCAGAAGAACAGCATCTCCGGTCTTGTAATTATCTTCTTTAACAATAATATTCCTTCCCCCATCTAAATTCAGCTGAACTTTTCCTTTGACAACACACTTTCCTTTGACTCTGCATAACTTAAGCATATGTTCATTATCCCCTATTTTGATAAGGTCTATTTTTCCTCTTTTATCCAAAATAACCCTAAAATGCTCATTTACGTCGTTTAGCGATAAAACATCGAACAACCCAACAGGAAATCTATAGTCCTTTCTCCTTATTCCATCTACTGTAACATTCTTCTTTTCCAGCATAAATTTAACTTCTCTGTTGCTGTTTGCATAGCCTAAGATATCCCTTAGGATGACATTTAACGGCAGAGACATATTCATCTTATGAGTGCCGGGACTAGGCTTGGAAATATATTTTATCTCCTTTACTTTTATCTTCCACGTTTTTGGCACAACATATCTCTTTAGATGTTTTGACATTTTCTAATTCCTTGCAGTTTTATTCCTCATTTTATCTTCAATGTTAAGTTGAGTGATTATCAAATTTGACGGATGTATTGGATACCTTGCCTTTGTACCATCCCTCTTTGCTATCTCAATACCGCCGACATATACCTTTATTTTTTTTACATTGACCTGTTCAATCTTGCCGAGTTTATTCTTAAATTGCCCCCTTACCACCTTGACACTATCACCTTTCCTCAGATTCATGCTTCTCCTGTTGTGCTTTTTATGCAGCTCTTTTGAAAGGTGTGCACTGACAAACTTTTGTTTTATGTGAAGAGGAGCATTATGCCTATACTTTCTTTGCTTCCTAGGTTGCTTGCTTTTTATCCATGAAATTGAAAATTTTGTCTTCATTTTTTCCTCAAAAATAAACATTAAACAACAATGCTTGCTATCTTTGCAATAGCCGGCCACCTCTCACACACTTCTTTGGCTATAGCACCTTTGAATATAGTGCCCTTTGGACTTCCCTTCTCATCCTTTAGCACAACTGCAGTATTATCCTCAAACTTTATCCTTGTTCCATCAGCCCGTTTGTACTCTTTTTTTTGCCTTACTATGACTGCATAAACAACTTGTTTTCTCATATCTGGTCTGCCTCTCCTAACAGAAGCCATTACAAGGTCAGCAACTCCGCCTGCAGGGACTCTTCCTTTTGTGGTTTTACTTCCCATAATTGTGACTATCTTAAGCACCTTTGCTCCTGAATTATCGCACGTTTCAATTTCGCTTCCAATAGGAAGTGCCTTTGTTATACTTGACTTTATTGCTTGCATTTAATATCAACTCAAACTAATCTTCGTTCTTGTCCTCAGGTTTTTCTTTGACTTCCTCTATTTTTCCTTCCTCTTCCTTTGCTTTACCTTCTTTGAATTTTGCTTCTTCTTCAGCCTCAATCCTTTCTTTAAACCCTTTTTCTTCCCCCAAAACTTCAACAATCACAAAATTCTTGGTTTTGCTTAATGGTCTGCATTCCATAATCTTGACTATATTGCCGTCATGAGCATCAAGACATGCAGGATTATGGGCCTTTACTACGCTTTTCCTTTTTTCATACCTTTCATATTTTCTTAAAAAATGTCTGCGCTCCCATCCGACAGTTGCAGTTTTCTGCATACTAGTAGATAGTACAGTGCATGTAAAAATTCTTCCCCTGCACCTTAATTTACCATGGAATGGACAATTATTATCATCACATTGTTTCTTAGGTTTCTTTACTTGTATTCCTATATTTTTTGCTTCCATTTTCTTTTCATCCGGATTTAATTTTCACAATTGGTGTTTTACTTGACTTCTATCGAGTTTGGAGGAAAACCCATTCCCACCAGGATACCCTTAACCTTGTTTTTATGGTCCCCTTGCAGCTCTATTTTTCCTTCCTTTACAGTTCCCCCGCAAGCAAACCCTTCCTTCAATTTTTTGGCAAGGTCCTTGATATCAATCTCTTTCTGATCTATGCCTTCTATTATTGTGGAAAATTTCCTGAATTTCTTCCTTTCAAGGAAGACTTTTATCAGTTGGCTTTCCTTTGCAATTGTCTCGCAAACACACAATTCCTTAACTAACCCACATTTAGGGCATATTTCACTCATGCTTGTTTACCCACCTCTGAGTTCTTTTTACGAAGAGGTACAGAAGACTTACTATTTTCTGACACCTCATGATCATTTGTTTTTTTCAAATCCTTTTTTATGTTACTTTCTCCGCTTTTTTCATTTCCTACTGTAAGTATCCTTGCCAGAGTCTTCTTTACCACTCTTATTTGTCCAGGATTCTTAAGCGCAGTCCCTATAGCTACTTGAGCATTCATCTTAACCAATTCCTTTTTTAGTTCAAGGACCTTTTCATTAATAGTGCTCTTATCCATGCTTCTTAGTTCCTTAATCTTCATTTTCTTTTACCTCTTTAAGAGATTCTGAAGCACTTTGTTTTTCAAGCACCTTGTCTTCCTCAATCTGAGTATCATCAGTTTTTTCATTATCCTTAACTTTTTTCTTAACCTTAGTTTCTTTCTTAGCCTTGGATTTTGTTTCTTTCTGAGTAGTTTTAGCTTCTTTTCCATCTTCATTATCATCTTCTTTCTTATCTTCCTCTTTGACTTCCTCGATTTTCTCTTCTTTTTCTTCAATAAGTTCAACCTTATCAGGAAGGATAGTTCCAGGAGGCATAATGCTTACCTTAATGCCCACAACTCCCGTCTTCAATTTTGCCTGGGCATGCGCTTTATCAACACCAACTATGGAAATATCTCCACATTTCTTAAGATATCCGGAGTAAAATCTCCATGACTTTGCCCTGCTGCTGGGTATCTTGCCACTTACTAGTATCTCAATTCCCAGTGCACCTGCTTGCATAACACTTTCCATAGTCTTATGGCCTATTCCTTTAAACTTTTGAGATCCGAATCTTTCCAGTGAATCAGTAATTCTCTCAGCAACTATATTTGCATCCAGATTAATATCTTCTACCTCGCTTATTTCTATCTGTGGATTTTCTAATCCAAACCTTTTTTTCAACGTCTTTGTTAGGTCTTTTATATTCTGGCCTTTCCTCCCCACTATAAGACCTGGTCTTGAAGCATAAATGACGATTTTTTCTCCAAGCGGCGTTTTAATCATTTTAGTATGACTGTGGCCTACATTTCTCAGATTTTTTCCTATATACTCCTGTATCTCGTATTCCTTTATTTTCTGAGCAACAAATTTTCTTTCTATCATTTTTTGTCTTTAACTTTATTTTCTGCTTCCTTCTTTTCCACTATGGGTTTGCTTTCAAAGGATTTTAATTCTTTACCTAGTTCTTTCTTATCGCTTTTCACTTCCTTACTTTCCTTTTTATCAGATTTTTTATCTCCTTTTTCCTGCACAACAATCTCAACACTGGTTCTCTTAGCTTCTCTGCTTCTTTTCCTGCCAAAACGCATAACCTTTGATGCTTTATTTGCATTTATGTGAGTTATTACCAAATTAGCTGTATTAAGGCCTTTGAACTGTGCATTAGCTTCAACACTATTTATCAGGCTTAAAATTTCAATTGAAGCCTTTTTTGGATATCTGCCAGCTGCCATATTTTTTTTATGACCTGTATTAGCATTAAATCTTTTCAGCGGGACTGCCTGTTTTTTTTCAATGACTTGGCTTAAAAAAGTCCTAGCATAATTTACATCTTTATTTCTTATGAAATTACATATCTCTATGCTTTGCTTAAATGAAATAGGCAAAGCCATCCCAATAGTCCTGGCCATGTTCTCCTTGTTATAATCTTTTAATGAATAGTTTGCCATTTTGTTTTATGTTTATTTAACCGATAATGCAGCACTTGATCTTGTAGCTCCTATTCCTGGTGCAGAATGCTCAACCCTGTTTCTCGTCAAAACAAACTCTCCAAGATAATGCCCAATCATTTCATCAATAATTACTACAGGAAGGAACTCCTTGCCGCTATACACTTTTATTGTTTTTCCCACCATTTCAGGCAGAATTATCGCGTCTCTGCAATGAGTTTCAATATTATTCTCATTATTCTTTATTTTTTTGAGCAATATTTTTTGCTGTTCACCAAGTTCTCTTTTAAGTGTTCTTCTTTGTCTTGCCGGTAGCAGTTCAGCTAGCTCATTCAGGCTCAACTTCTTCAATTCCTCAAGTGTTTTTCCGCGATAAGTAAATTCTTTTTTCCCCATTGTGTTGTTTACCTTTTCTTTCCAGTCCTCTTAGGTGCAATCTTTCCAACTTTTCTTCCAGGAGGAGCATTTCTGGAAGCTTGTGTAGGCCCCCCCTTCACAGAAGAGCTAGAACCTCCAAACGGATGGTCTACTGAATTCATAGATACTCCAGAGACCTTAGGCCATAATTTATTCTTGGCTTTCCTGGCAAAATACCTTGTTCCGGCTTTTAAGAACGGCTTTTCCTTCCTGCCGCTGCCTGCAATAATGCCAATTGTGGCTCTGCAGTCAGGCAAAAAATCCTTTCTTTTTGCCGAAGGCATTTCCACAACAATAATATTTTGCATCTTAGTAATTATTTTTGCAGATCCTCCTGATGATCTTACAAATTTCCCCCCATCTCCGGGAAATGATTCTATATTGTATATTGTAATCCCTTCTGGTATATTCCTTAATGGCATGACATTTCCCTTTTTCACATCAACATTTTTTCCCATTTCAACTTTGTCTCCGACTCTTACACCCTCCGGAGCTTGCATCAAAACCTTGCTTCCATCATCGTATTCTATTTGAGCAAGGGGCGCACTATGACCTTGTGAGTGCACTAGATCAATTATCTTTCCAGTTAAAGATTCCCCCATATACTTTGCATATTTGCTTGTACCTTTATACCTAAAGCTTGGAGCCCTATATCTTGGGCCTCCCTTACCTCTTGCTTGTTGAATCAGATTTTTTCCCATTTCTTATCACTTACATCAATCCCATCTGGGTTGCTATGTCAATTGCAGGGCTTTCATCTGAAAATTTTACATATGCCCTTTTCTCTCCATTTTGCACATAGGTTTTTACACTCTCAACCTTGGCCTTGAACATAGATTCTACTGCATCTTTTATCATGCTCTTGTCTGCATCTATTTCTACCACAAAAATCAGCTTGTTTTGACTCTCCATAAGCCTTATTGATTTTTCTGTCGATAAAGGATATTTGACAATTTTGTACGGATCCATTTTACATAAACAATTTTTCTTTCTCCATTTTTTCAAGTGCTCCTGCAGTCCATAATGTCAATCTTCCAGGAATGTGTCCCGGAGCAAGCAGTTCAACATTTAGTTTTTTGACATCAACAATATCAATCCCGGGAATATTACCTGCAGCCTTTTTTATGTTGCTTTCTTTTGAGACAACAATCAAAGGGCCTTTTTTTATTCTGTATTTTCTCCCTCTTGATTTTCCCCTGCCGCTTCTAATCTTGGTCTTATCCATCCTAAGTAATTCCTTTTCAAGGCCAAAAACTTTTAAAGATCCCATTATATCTTTTGTCTTGCTTACATCTTCAAATTTCTTGTCCAAAACAAAAGGATAGTTATCAGGTAATATGTGCCCCCTCTTCTTTACCAATTCGCTGATTACAGTTGCTGAGATAGCAGACCTTATTGCTTTTTTTCTCTCCTTTTTGTTTACCTTCTTCTGCAATTCTTTTTCAGCTTTTGGAGGATGAGCTTTTCTTCCACCAACAGTATTTGGTGAAACAGCCCCGACCCAGAACATTCTTGTCCCTCTTCTTGACAATATTTTCCTTGGCGTCCTTGATATGCCAAAACCATACATCCCCCTATATTTTTTACGCCTTTTTGAAAGGTTAGCAGAAGCTCTTTTTCCAGCTTCTTTCATAGCACCATATGCCTGCTTTCTGCCGCTCTGCAATGCAAGAACAGCTCTCTTTACTAAATCAACTCTTACATCTTCACCAAACTGCATAGGTAAACTTATTTCCCCCACTTTATTCTTGGAATTATCTAAAATATCGAGTTTCATTTGTTTCAACCTTGTTGGAACACGAAGAAATGCTTTGCATTTCTTGTGTCTCGAAAATCTTTGATTTTCTAAGACATTGAAAATTCCAACTATATTTGATAAAATTTGGGTTTTTCATTTTATGCAGCCTTTTGAATTAGATTTATGTATTGTATAGTTGGAACTTCCCCTGGACTGATTTTATTGGGCATAAGTGCCTCGTTTAATCTTATCAGTCTTTTTTTAGCCCCAATAATAGAACCTTTAACAAGAATGTAAGTGTTTTTTACAACACCATAATTTTCAAATCCACCTTTTTTGTTAATCGCACCAGCATCTCCGATTTTTAAGAGCCATTTGTTCCTTTCTGTTCTTACATGGTAGCCCATTTTCCCTGCTTTTGCTTGTCTCCACATAGTATGCCCTTGACCTTTCCAGCCTCCAAGACTTCCAACCCTTCTTTGGCCTTTTTCTGATTTATGGTGCTTTAAAGAAACCCCAAATCTTTTTACAGGGCCCTGCACACCTTTGCCTTTGGATATTGCATGTATGTCTAGCTGTTGTCCGTCCTTAAACACGTCAGAAACACTTATCTCTTTCCCGAGCTTTTCTTTAGAATAATTTAATTGCTCTTCTTTACTGCCACCAACAGCAACCTCAAACATTTCTGGCTTTTTCTTTCCAATGCCAGTAAGACTTGGTATCGTATGTACCAGTAACCTAACATAATCAAAATCTGATGGAATTTTTTTCTCAGCAGATTCCTTTTTTTGTTTTTTTGGAAGAATAATAGATCTTTCAAGATTTTTATCAGGATTTTCAGCAGGAATTTCAAAAACAAGTTTTGAACCGTCTATTATGATTTTGTAAAATTTTATAGAAGAAATTTTTAATGGAGGGCATTCAATAATTGTGGCTGGACAAACAATATCCATGCCTTTTGTTGTAGATGTCTTGCGGTTGTCATTGATTATGAGATGAGTCATACCAACTTTGTAACCTGCAAACCCGAGCGGTTTTGCTTCCTTTGTTTTATTCCAGGTCCTCACTCTAGCAAAAACTCTTTTTGACCTTTTTCTTGGCCAATATTGTAAACTTCCTCTTCTTGGTCTTCTTATTGTTGGCATCTTCTTGTTTTGTTGCTTGAACCACCCCACACAGATAAATGTGAATAAGGTAATTGTCTATGTAAAAAAACACCTTTAATTGATATCCTTTTGTAGAAAACAGTCTCTTGCACAACGAAAACGCCTTTGCGTTTCCAGGGTTAAGAACATTATTCTTAACAAACTGTACTGAAAAGGATATCTTTTCAGGCTGATTTTAGGAATTGGGATTCGATTTCATTTATAAAGGTTGCTATAAGTTGCTGTAATAAACTTTATATTTGTTGTTTAAAAAATAAGTTTCAGGATAGAACAAATTTAAGATTTTTTTATCTTTTTTTATCAACTTTTTCCTTCTTTTCAGGACTTTTCTTCCCTTTCCCTTCCTTTACCAAATGTTTTGACTTTCTGATAGCATAGCTAATTGGATTTTTTATTTTACTGCATAAATTATCTGGCTTGCAGATTCCAATATCTAAATAGTAAGAAGGATTATTGCAATTTGCAGGTAAAATTTTTTTCTTTTGCTGTTTGTGATACCTTAACTGCCCCAATAAATTAACCTCCCTTAAGGGTTCTTGATTTTTTTCATTCCATTCTTTCAATCTTCTCTCAATTGATTCATAATCCCATCCAGCAGATACAAGAAAATTTATTGCAGTAAAAACAAACCTTTTCCTTCCGTCTTTAAGTCCTGCCAATCCTAGTTTGATGCAAGGAGGAAAAAGTTCTTCAGGAACAGCATCTTCCAGAACTTCAAATTTCTTATTTTCCTCGATTTTAATCTCAACATCTACTGGCTTAAAATCAAATGCCTGGACAATCAATTCTTTAGCATCATTCTCTATTATATTTTCCCTATCAAGAAATCTAAAATTTGAAACTCCAATACTTAAAGGTTTAGCATGCTCCTTTTCAAATTCTAAAACTCTGTCTGGGTCTAGTGGAACAGAAACCAATCCGGATTTTTCATGCAATGAGTAAGGCATCCTGTACAGGTGCCTTGAGGAAATAAGCAGGGTATCTATCTCTAAGAAGGGTTTTACATCAAGCATAGGTATTTTATTTCCCATCTTGTCAGTCTCATATCTGGTTATTTCTTTGCTGGATTTCCCGGTTTTTTTAGAAATAACAGAAATATCAGGGTCAATCTTCATTATTCCTTCTCCTAGTTTTTTTGTTATCATAGACGTAATATATTGGGCTATTCTTCTAGGAGCATCAGGAAACAAATCTTTAATATTCTCTCCATTTATAGTGGATGGAAAGCTCTGGAATGGAACTCCAATATGGAAACCTTTGTTGCCGGAAAACTTACAAGAAATGGATTTTACATTATGAAACTTTAGAACTTTAATGACCAGATTAGCTGTAATCCTCGAATATTCAAAAATACTGCAGTCAATATCCAGAACCAGATCCCAACCAGTCCTTAAATCCCCTATTTCATGCTTTTTCATGTTTGGATTTAACTGCAATGCATTGCTCCACAACTCTTCTGATGCATGGAAACTGGTAGCTTTTTGTTTTGCAAGCTCCAAAATATCATTTGGATTATTCAGAACATCTGGTCTTGAACCAAATTTATCATCATATCTAATAGCAATTTCTTTGTTCTCTGCAGCTTTGATTATCTCTTCCTGTATATCCTTTCTTTTATAATGGCTTAGGGTTACATTTAGCGACAGCATAATGGTTAAAGGTAGTCTTTTGCAATATTTAATGATTGTTGAAAAATATACCCCAGAAACAAAAAATTAATTAACCACTAATCATTCCTAAACACAAAATGACATTACTAAAATCACTTGAAAGATTAAAAACAGGAGATAAAGCCATAGACTTCAAACTAAAAGGAATAGGTGGGAAAACATACTCTTTAGATGATTTCAAGGATGCAAAAGCTTTGTTAATCGTATTCATGTGCAATCATTGCCCTTACGTAAAGCCGAAAATAGAGACTATCAAAACCTTACAGGCAAAATACAAAGACAAAGGTTTGATTGTAGTTGGAATAAACGCAAACGAATCTGAAAACTACCCAGAAGACAGTTTTGAAGGAATGGTAGAGACTGCAAAAGAAAAAGACTTTAACTTTGTTTACCTTCATGACATTACCCAAAAAGTTGCAAAAGCTTATGGTGCAAGCTGCACACCAGACCCTTTCTTATTTGACGCTGAACAGAAATTAGTTTACCATGGTAGATTTGATGATGCACTTGAACCAGGAAATACTCCTACAACAGCAGACATGGATGAAGCAATAGCAGCAGTTCTTGAAGGCAAGAAACCAGAACATGATTTTTTATTTTCTATTGGATGTTCTATTAAGTGGAAATAAGGAGTTATAATGATTAATCAATTAAAAACAGTTTTATTGCTTGGAGCATTAACTGGCTTACTTTTATGGGTGGGTCAGTTAGTTGGAGGTCCAAGTGGTTTAACAATAGCTTTCATATTCGCAATAATAATGAATATAGGTTCTTACTGGTTTTCTGATAAATTAGTTCTAAGAATGTATAAAGCAAAACAAATTAATGAATCAGAAAATCCTAGACTATACAAGATTGTAAAAGAAGTTGTTGAGAAAGCAAAAGTACCCATGCCTAAGGTATATATTATTCCAAATGACTCACTAAATGCGATGGCGACTGGCCGGGATAAAAACCATGCCGCAGTTGCAGCTACAGAAGGAATTCTTGGAGCTCTTGATGATGAAGAATTAAAAGGTGTTATGGCACATGAAATTGCCCATGTTAGAAATAGAGATATATTAATATCAAGCATTGCAGCAACAATAGCCGGAGTAATTTCCTATGTTGCTTTTATGGCTCGCTGGGCTGCTTTATTTGGTGGTTTTGGTGGAAGAGATAGAGAAGGAGGAAGCAATATAGTAAGCTTGATAGTTCTAGCAATCATAACACCACTTATAGCAACAATTATACAACTAGCAATTTCTAGAAGCAGAGAATATTTAGCAGACACAACAGGAGCAAACATAGTGCAAAATTCTTCAGGATTAGCAAGTGCATTAGAAAAATTGGAAGCAGGAGCAAAAAACCACCCAATGAGAAATGTAAATCAAGCAACAGCGCATATGTTTATAGTTTCTCCTTTACGTGGGGGTGGTTTAGTTAAATTTTTCTCGACCCATCCCGACGTTCAATCTAGAGTGAAGAGATTAAGAGCAATGACTTTCTAAATGTCCAGTGGCCTGAAACATTAAAATTTTAAGGATACAGCGTCTAAAAAGGACACTATTTAGCACTGGACATCTTGACGTGAGATATATAAATGAATTAATCAGCTTAATCGAAAATAAAAATTATACTTTGGATTTAACTGAATATTTCTCTGATGATGATAATGATAATCTGGTTTATAGTTACGATGAAATTAGCAACATAACTATAAGGTTTGAGGATGATTTTTTTATTCAAGACTCTGATGAGGACATTAATTTAATAATAACAAATCCAGAAGGCAATCTGCAGATTAAAGGCTCTTTAAATGAAAATTTAAGTGTTTTGCTGCCAACACCAAATTCTTTTATTATCCAAAACAGAAATGAGGAAGTAGTTGCTTATGTTAATGGCAGCGGCAGCTTGTTTTTAATAGGGATTTTGACTGAGAATGTTTTGTTTGAGTGAAAGTTAGATATATGTCAAAAAGCTTTCGCTTTTTGTCGAAATGCTCGTTTCCTTGCATTTCTTCCAAATCAGTCTTCCCTTTGCGGGAAGATGATTTTTCCAGATTAGTCTTTCCTCAGCGGAGAGATAATCTTTCTGAATTTAATTTATTGATTTTGTTTTTTTCTTTGATTATTTTCAATATAGAAAAATATTGTTTGATAGCAAA
>CAYXMT010000011.1:0-2018 GCA_964466175.1 uncultured Methanosarcinales archaeon
TGGAAAACAAATTGCAAAATACGAATTAGAGTTTACAACCTCTCTTGAATCAGATGTTGATGATAGTGCAGGTACTGCATCCTCAACAGGCACTTACTTAACAGATATCGACGATACTGATATTGTAATGCTGGGAAAAACCTATACAATTGTACAGGCAACAAGGACATCCAGTACAGGTACAAGTGCAAAATTAATTTTAATGGGTGGAGCAGCAAAAGATACATTACAGGAAGGCACTACAAAAACCTATACAATTGGCGGTAAAGATTATGAGGTTACACTAAACTTCGTAGATGCAGACAGCGCTAAATTTACAGTTAATGGAGAAGGAACAAGGGATATGCTTGACGGAGACACAGATAAGCTTAGTGATGGAACAGTAATTGGTGTTTCAGAAATACTATACCAGGCTTATGCTGGCGGTGTGCATACCTCAACATTCTTCCTGGGAGCGCAAAAGATAGAGTTAAAGGATACACTAATAACTGATACTGCGAGCAGTACTGAATTAAAAGTAGGTGATGAGACAATAGATGGATCTAATGTAGTCATTGAGGGTAGTGATGATAACACTACATTTAAAATTGATAAGATAACCATCAATATGACTGCAGATGACGACCTTTATGTGCCAGCAGGTGGAAAATTAAGTGAGAACCCTGAACTGAGTGAACCAGAATTATTGTTTACAGGAACCTGGGATATTGAGTATAAGGGTTTGTCTGAGGAACTGCTAGAGACAATAAGAATTAAGGCATCAGGCTCTGATGACTATGAACTGGAATTTGTTGATGGAAGCGGAAACACAGCAAAAGTTCCACTTCTGAATGCAGTAGGTGGAGCTGTTGTCAGGTTTGGTGACACTAATGACGACCTTATTGTAGAAGAAAACAAGACAATAACAAAAGACGACTATTTCATCGTAACTGATGAAAGTGACACTAATGGTGAAAGAAAATCTTATGCCCTGAGATATAGGGGATCAGATAAGCTTTCAGCAGACAACCCAATTATTAAATTTGATGATTTGGGAAGTGGTGAGAGGATTTCAAGAACACTAAGTGCGGGTACAACATTATCAAATGGAAATACTGAAATAGCCCAGATTAAGCTTGGAGGGGGTATATTCAGAGTATACAACGAATCTAGGAGCGGTGGCGCAATAGACAGTACTAGTACAAAAGATTTTGCCATACTTGTTGACTTGGATGCTAGTGGTGGTATAGCGAATAATGCGAGGGTATCATTAAACACTAAGTACGGTGCAGATATAAACATAACAAATAGTTCTGCATTAGGTGTAGATGTGAGAATTGATACACCAAACACTGATGACTATGACGACCTGAATCCGACTGTACTTGCTTTTGAGTTGAATGCATCATCTGATGAAGTAAGATTAGTATTAACAGGAGCTCAAACACACAGTTTTAGGGCGCCTGACGACGACGACAAAAATACCTATGCTTACACTGCTTATGGTGCATATGTAAGGAGAAGTACACCAACCAGTGACCCACAAGAAGTTTGGGTTGAATATCCTCAGGATCAGAGATTACCTCAGGTATTCCTAACCGGTGAAGGAGCAAGCTTTGCTGCATCAGTAGCAGCTTCAACTGACGCTGTTACAGTACAGAGAATTGATGTTGGTGCTACAAAGTTAGCATCAGAAGTTTCAAACATCAATGCTGTAAACTCAATCCTTGTTGGAGGACCATGTGCTAATGCAGCAGCTGCAACAGTAATGGGAAGCCCAGCAGATTGTACAGAAGGCTTTGAACCTGGTGTAGGAAAGATACAGGTATTTGATGTTGGTACAGGAAATGTAGCAATGTTAGTAGCTGGTTATGCTGCAGAAGATACAAGAAACGCAGCAGCAGTAGTTGCTAACTATGGTGACTATGCAAGCACCTTGAAAGGCGCAGTAGTAGAAGTCAAGAAAGTTAACAGTGTCTTGACAGTTGCTGAGCCAACAACTGCAGCACCTGCACCTGAGCCAACAACTGCAGCACCTG
>CAYXMT010000011.1:2118-24876 GCA_964466175.1 uncultured Methanosarcinales archaeon
GCACCTGAGCCAACAACTGCAGCACCTGCACCTACAGAATAAAGGAAGTAAAACTTCCTTAATTTTTTCTTTTTTTCATAGAAATGCTAGAGGTATTTCTAGGACACCAAAAATTGCCTTGCAATTTTTGAGTGTATTATCTTTTTTCTATATTTTCTAGAATAATCAATAGATTTTATTTAGCTTAACAGTTCTCCAAGAAATATGTTGTGTTTGGACCTTTTTATTTTTAGCTTTACAAAGCCCTCTTGCTTATGGCAGTTTGGGACAGAAATAATTCTATCTTCAATGAGATTAGCAGGCAAGTGTTTGTTACTCTTATGATTCACAGCCAGCATTTCCTTATTCAATCTTCCAGAGCATACAATCTTTGCAGTTACAATATCTCCTTTTTTAAAGGGTTTTGGTAGTTCTTTGCATTCCTTTATTTTGAACATATAATCCTTATTAATGAGCTTTATACTGTGTTTTTGCTCTAAATCCTTCAATTTTTTGTAGAAAGCTGATATTTCCACTGCTTTGATAGGATTTCTGCCAAAACGGTAATGCATGAAGTTTTGTACACCTATTGGAGGGCATTTCTTGCCTGCCCCTATTTTTTTGGCAAATTTTGCTAATTTAACTAATTCATCGTCATTATAGCCAGGAAGCCAGACTGGAGCTATTATCAAATCCACTTTTTTTGGAATATATTCTGCAAGGGACATTACTTTTTTTAGATTGTATGGCAGACCTGCCATCTTATCTGCTGTTCCCTTATCCAGCGCATTCAAGGAAAGATTTATCCTTGTCAAACCTGCTTTGGCCAGGTCGTCTATAAGCTGCTTATTAAGCAAAGTTCCGTTAGTGTCAATAGAAATAGCCTTTACCTGAGGTATTTTTGCTATATCTGCCACCAAGTCAACCATACTGGCATATAATAAGGGTTCTCCTTGAGAGTTGATATGAGCATCAATATAATCCACATTTTTATATTGGACTAATCTTTTTAATTCTTCTACAATATAATCTTTTTCGACGACAAAGTCAATTTTTCTTCTTGATAAAGGGCCTTCGTCAACAGAGCAGTATATGCAGCTTAAGTTACAGCTTGTTATAGGCTTAATTTCAATTAGATTAGTGCCTCTGTCAATTAAACCAAAGTAATTTGTTCCTATTAGTGGGATTCCTGAATTTTTGTGGATATATATTGCTGGTTTGTTGTTTAACTTGTTTTTCAGGTGTGCAAAGCCTTTTGACAGTAGGATGTTAAATTTCCTTTCAGCTCTTTTTTCATTAACATTGATGAATTCAATTTTATTTCCATTAACTTTGAAATTTCCAATATTTTTTAATGATAATTCATCTATATAAAAATAGAATATTTTTAGAAAGGTTACTTTTATTTTGCTTTCTTTTTCTTCAAAAGATAGGTCATCAAATACTAATTCTGTCATAAGTCCGGGTAAAAAAGGAAATTATATAAATATATATGAATTTTAGTACTCTGGGGTTGGTTATGGAAGCAAAAGAAGTCAATATTACGTATGAAACTCTATTTGAATTGCTGAAGAGAGAAAAAGATACAGCAGATTTGCAGAAGCTGGATCCTAGTTTTTTTAACGATTTTGTAGACTACCTTAATGAGAAGAAGAAGCTGCTGGTTAAGGAAGATACTTTGTTTTCTTATGATGAGAAGAAAAAGGTCGAGAAGCAGATTGACAATGCAAAAAGAATCATTAAGGAAATATACGAGAGGAGAGAGAAAAAGATATTGGGTATTGCATTGACAAAAAGCAGGTCAAAGTCAAGCGTCATAGATACATCATCTCTTCTTGAAAATGAAAAAAAGTTTTTGAATGAAACTGAGAAAGTCCTTAATATTTTTCGCAGAGATGTTATTGATAATATTATTGATGAAAAATACGCTTTTGAAACAACTATGGAAAAGAAAGAGATTAGCGGAAAAAATGATAATGTGGTTAGCAAGGAAACTAATGAAGAAAAAGAGGAAAAAACTACAAAGCTTGTAAGATTCCTCCAGGTAGTGCCTAAATTTGTCGGAAAAGAGCTGGAAGAGTACGGACCTTTTGCAGAGGAAGATATTGCTAATTTACCGTTGGAGATTGCTGATGTTCTCATAAATAAAGAAAGAGTTGAGGAGATTAAAGGAGATTAAAGATTTAGGATATTAAATTTGCTGATTTCTTGACCTTTTATACATAAAGATTACCAAAACATATTTAAACCAACATCAATCCCTAAAACTATGAAATTACCTAAAACTGCTAATAGGCATTGTCCTTACTGCAAGAAGCATACTCCTCATAAGATAGGCACAAATAAAAAGAAAAGCCCAAGAAGCTTGACTTACGGTAGCAAGTTAAGGGCAAAAAGAAGAGGGAGCGCAAGAGGAGTGGGAAACCTGGGAAGGTATAGCAAACCTGCAATTACAAAATTCAAGATGACCGGTAAAAAAAGCAGCAAGAAAACAGATTTAAGATATGAGTGCAAAGAATGCAAGAAACAGCACATGCAGAAATCTGGTTTCCGTGTAAAAAGATTAGAGTTTAAGTAAATTTCATTAAAAAAATAGTTGGGTGTTGTAAATGAATGATATCAGAGAACCTACAAGCAAATTCATAAAAATAAGATGCCCTAAATGCAAGAACGAACAGATAATGTTCGGAAAAGCATCTTCAAAGGTAAGCTGCTTGGTGTGTGGCAAGATACTGGTCGAGCCGACAGGGGGAAAAAGTAAAGTTAAGGCCAGAATTTTAGAAGTACTTGAATAAATTAATCTTAATTTCAAAATGCTACTGAAGAAGAAAGGATTTCCAGAAGAAGATGAGCTAGTTCTATGCAATGTTTCAAAAGTTCAGTTCCATTCTGTTTTTGTAAACTTGGATGAGTACGGGAAAGGGGGCATGATACATATTTCTGAGGTAAGCCCCGGTAGGATAAGAAATATAAGAGACTATGTTAAAGAAGGAAAGAAAGTAGTTTGCAAAGTGCTGAGAGTTAATGAGGAAAAAGGATATATCGATTTGTCGTTAAGAAGAGTAACTGAGACTCAAAAAAGGAAAAAGATAGACGAAATAAAACAGGAGCAGAAGGCAGAAAAAATTCTCGAATTTGTTGCTAAGGACTCAAATTTAGACGTGGAAAAATTGTTTAATGACATAACTGCCAGCATATCCAAAAAATATGAATCATTATATGAATTTTTCCAGCAGATTGTTACAGACAGCAATGCAATTGAAGATTCCGGGATAGATACAAAAACCGGAAAAAAACTTGAAGAAGCCATTAAGTCCAGAATTAAGGAAACAACTGTTGAGATTGAGGGTAAATTAAAATTAACGAGTTTTGCATCAGATGGTGTGAGTATTGTCAAGGAAGCGCTTAAAAAAGCATTAGATGCGGGAAAAGATGATATTTCAATAAAATATCTTGGAGCCGGAACATATAATGTTTCAGTTAATGCAAAGGACTACAAGGAAGCTGAAAAATTATTGAAAGATTCATTAGAGGAAGCATTGGAATTTATTAGGAAAAATGATGGAGAAGGAGAATTTGTGAGAGCAGAAGCATGAAAAACATATTGAAATGCCAAAGTTGTGGAAAATATACTATGAAAGAAGTTTGTGTTTGTAGCAGTAAAAGTTTAACTCCAAAGCCTGCTAAATTTAGCATAGAAGACAAGTATGGTTCTTATCGCAGGAAAGCAAAACTTGAAACTTTTAAAAAAGAGGGATTAATATGAGTACATGGAAAATTGATCATATTGGTAAAAAACCGAAACTTAGGAATCCGATATTAATAGAAGGTTTACCTGGAATTGGGAATGTTGGCAAGGTAGCTGTGGATTTTCTGATAGATGAATTAAAGGCAAAAAAATTATATGAAATAACATCTCATACATTTCCGCATTCTGTTTTTGTAAATGAAGATAATTTAGTGGAACTTCCAATGATAGAAGTGTTTTACAAGAAATTTGACGGCAAAAAACGAGATTTGATACTTTTAGGGGGAGATGTGCAGCCTACAGATGAAGTAAGTAGCTATGAGTTTTCCGAGAAAGTGCTTGATATAGCTCAGCAGTTTAAAGGCAAAGAAATCATAACTCTAGGAGGCATTGGCCTTGCGGAGATTCCTAAAAAACCACAAGTTTACTGTACAGGCAACACGAGACAAATAATCCAGAAATACAAGAATGGAAAGGTAAATGATCAACTTTATGGCGTTGTCGGGCCTATTGTTGGAGTATCTGGCTTATTAGTGGGATTGGCAAAAAGAAGAAATATGGACGCTATATCTTTTTTATCAGAAACCTACGGTCATCCTATGTATCTGGGCATTAAAGGCTCAATAGAAATTTTAAAAGTTCTTGATAAGGAATTAAAGCTGGGTATAAGCATGAAAAGACTGAACAAAGAAATAAAAGAAGTCGAGTCTGATATACTGCAAAGGACAGAGCAAATGAGCGAAGTGTCAAAACAAACTGCTTTGAAGAAATTACAGGGGAAATTAGGCGACGGTGTTGATTATATTGGTTAGTTCTTAACAATTCCAAAATATTTATAAACAATAATCTTAGTTCTTAGTAAAAGGTGGTTTTGTGTCTAAGATTAAAAAGGTAATAGCTAGGGAAGTTCTTGATTCCAGAGGTAATCCTACTATAGAAGTGGATGTTGCTACTGAGAAAAATATGGCTAGTGCAATTGTGCCTTCAGGGGCCAGTACTGGAAGCCATGAAGCCTTAGAGCTAAGGGATGGAGATAAGGCAAGATATAATGGAAAGGGTGTACTGAAAGCAGTAGATAATGTCAATAAGATTTTTTCTAAGAAAGTTATTGGTTTAAATTGCGAAGACCAAAAGAAAATTGATGAATTGATGATTAAGCTGGATGGAACAGAAAATAAATCAAAATTAGGGGGGAATGCAATTTTAGGTGTTTCAATGGCTGTTTGCAAGGTCGCTTCAATAGAAAAAAACATTAGCTTGTTTCAGTACCTCAATGATATTTCAAATAATAAAAATAAAAAATTTACATTGCCAGTACCTCAATTGAATATCATGAATGGCGGAAGACATGCAGGAATAGATAATGATATACAGGAGCATATGATAATGCCTGTTAAGTTTAAAAGTTTTGATGAGGCATTAAGGGCAGGAGTTGAAGTTTATCACGAATTAAAGAACTTATTGAAGAAAAAGTTCGGTGCGCAGGCAACTTTGCTTGGAGACGAAGGGGGGTTTGTTCCTAAGATTAATAATACTGAGACAAGATTAGGACTTATAGATCAGGCAATAAATAATGTCGGTTATAAAAACAAGATTTTTATGGCATTGGATTGCGCAGCTTCAGAATTTTTTTATTCAGACTATTACAAAATCAATAGCAAGGAATACAGCCCTGGACAGTTAATAGATTTCTATAAAAGCTTGGTTGGAAAATACAAGATAATTTCCATAGAAGATGGTATGGCAGAGGATCATTGGAATGGATGGCAGCAACTGAACAAGGAACTGGGCAATAAAATACAGATTGTTGGAGATGACCTTTTGGTTACAAATGTCAAAAGGATTGGGCAGGCAATTGACGAAAAGGTATGCAATTCTTTACTGTTAAAAGTTAACCAGATAGGAACTGTAACTGAAGCAATGGACGCTGCAGAGCTTGCTTCCAAAAACAAATGGAGTGTTGTGGTAAGCCATAGGAGTGGTGAAACAGAGGACAGTTTTATCGCTGATTTGGTTGTGGGATTAAATTCTAATCAATCAAAATTTGGGGCTCCTGCAAGATCAGAGAGGACTGCAAAATATAATAGATTATTGAGGATTGAAGAGGAATTAGGGAAAAAAGCTGGGTTTGCTAAGTTTTAAAATGATTAAATTAGTACTTCAAAGGCATGGGGAAAGTGTATGGAACCAGGAAAATAAGTTTACAGGATGGACTGATGTGGACTTGTCAGAGAGAGGTGTTAAGGAGGCTAAAAAAGCCGGCCGGCTTTTAAAAAAAGAAGGCTATGATTTTGATGTTGCATTTACTTCTGTGCTAAAAAGAGCAACAAGAACGTTAGATTTAACACTAAAAGAGATGGGTCATAAGCCAATACCAATACATAAATCATGGAGGCTTAATGAAAGGCATTATGGTGCTTTACAGGGCCTTAATAAGGCAGAAACAGCAGAAAAATACGGGGAAAAGCAAGTATATGAATGGAGACGCAGTTATGATATAAGGCCTCCAGCACTTACCAAAGAGGATGAAAGATATCCTGGAAAAGACCCATTGTTTAAAGACATGGATGACAATGATATTCCCTTGGTAGAATGCCTGAAAGATACAGTCAATAGATTTCTGATTTACTGGGATAAAACAATAGTGCCTGTAATTAAATCAAGGAAAAAAGTTCTCATATCTGCGCATGGAAACAGTTTGCGCGCTTTGGTTAAGCATCTTGATAATATTTCAGATAAGGAAATTCCAAAATTGAATATTCCTACCGGAATTCCGTTAGTTTATGAGCTTGATGATAATTTAAAGCCTATAAGGCACTATTATCTTGGTGATCCGGAAGAAGTGGAAAAGCAAATGAAAGCTGTTGCAGCCCAGGGAAAGGCAAGAAAGTGATTATTTCTCTAAAACCAAAGCAGCAATACCAATCCATATTTCATTTTATTTCTGTTCTGTTTTTAATAATCTAGGATATTATTGAATGGTTTACAATTAAGCGTTTTGGAACAAAATAAAACCAAATTCAATAAAAAATGTATTAATAAGCCAATTGTGAACATTAATATAAACTCAATGTAAAAAGAGAGTATCACTGATAACAGCAGAAATTCTATTGTATGAAAAATAAGGACTGATCCAATGATGTCCCTATAATTATTTTTTACATTATATATTGTAAACCACCTGTAGCAATCACTCGCATTAAATTTTTTATATCTGTAAATATACCAAAAATAATTATCAATATTTATTAAAACTCCCCCTATAAAAATGAATATTACTCCATAATTGAATGTTGGATAAAATATTACGGCTAAGATTAAGGAAAATAAAAAATGCACCCACGGTCTCATCTTTTGGTCTGTTTTTAGCTTATTTATAAATTTTTTCACAATGTTTAATAATAGCAAAAATATCTGATGTTTTATGGAATTAAAATTAATAAAGGATAAAATACCTAAGGAATTGTATAAAATTCTTGAAAAAGAAATAGTAAAGTTAAGGCCGGCTCAGGAGAAAGCTGTTGAAAACGGCCTATTGGATAGTAAAAATCTTCTCATCTGCACGCCAACTGCTTCTGGAAAGACTTTAATTGCTGAACTTGCTGCTATGAAGTCTATAATTGAAGGTAAAGGAAAAGCAATTTACATTGTTCCATTAAAAGCATTAGCGTCAGAGAAATACAAGGATTTTAAGAAAAAATATGATGGTATTGCTAAAATTGCTTTATCTATGGGGGATATTGATAGTTCAGATTCTTATTTGGTGGATTATGATTTAATTGTAACTACATCAGAGAAGCTTGACAGCTTGATAAGGCATCATGCTCCTTGGATTAGTTTAATATCTACAATAATCATAGATGAGGTACATTTGCTTAATGATTCTGGCCGCGGCCCAACACTGGAAATATTAATCACAATATTAAGGCAATTGCTTAAGAAATCCCAAATTATTGCCTTAAGCGCTACAATAGGGAATCCAGAAGAGCTTGCTGAATGGCTGGAAGCAGAATTAGTTATAGACGACTGGAGGCCTGCAAAGCTGCATAAAGGGATTTATTTAGACGGAGAAGTTGAGTTTGAATAAATTATTTTACATACCTTCTATAGAAATCTGCAAAAAATATATTTTTAGTAAATGCGTTTGCAGGAATACCAACTAAAACTATGAAAAGTATCAGGAAAGTAATTCCTAGGACAAGGCTCTTCAGAATAACAATTATATAGTCTCCAAAATTGTTAAAAACATGCTTAATTATGTCAAACTCAAAATAAGAGTCTATAGTTTCCTTTACAAAAAAGTTTACTGAAAGTATAGGGACTACAAAGAAACTGATAAAAAGGCTTGCTACGGTTCCTATAACCGGCATAATCGCAAGAACAAAATTTGCAACTGCAATCACTATTACGAAAGGGATTGCTTTAAGAAACATGAAAAAACCTAGGTTAAGATCTTTGCTAAAGTTAAATAATGGCAGTTCTTTGAAATTCCCTTTGACAAAATTCTTTACAATTCTTACACTATAACCCATTAACGCAAACCATCCTATTATGGGAACTAAAATCCAGAGTATATTCAATAACCCCATAGGCCTGTTAAATGGATACTTAAATGCTGCACCTAAATCCAATGCCTTGTTTGTTTTCTTTTTTGTTCTCTTTACCATTTTGAACTAACTTTTAATATTCGCTCTATAAGTTTAAAAATTTTTCTGTTTATGAATTCAATCCTAAACTATCCAGGATAATGTCAGGATTAAATTCCTTTAAATCAGAATATTCCTGGCCAACACCTAAATACATTATTGGTTTTTTGGTTACATAGCTTACTGAAATTGCTGTGCCGCCTTTTTCATCAACATCAGCTTTTGAAAGTACGATTCCGTCAATTTTGACTGCTTCATTGAATTTTTGTACCTGTTCTATGCAGTCATTACCTGCAATGCTTTCTCCGACGAAAATATTCAGGTCAGGTTTGGCTACTTTTACCACTTTTTTAAGTTCATCCATCAGGTTAATGTTGCTATGGAGCCTTCCGGCTGTATCTATCAGAACAACATCAATGTTTTTTGCTTTTGCATGCTTTACTGCATCAAATGCAACTGCAGCAGGGTCAGAACCGTAATCATGTTTTATTAATTTAATATCTAATTTATCAGCATGAATCTGCAGTTGTTCTATAGAAGCTGCACGGAAAGTATCAGAAGCTGCCAGGACACAGGAAATTTTTTTTGTTTTTAATAAGTCTGCAATTTTTGCCAAGGTTGTGGTTTTACCGGATCCATTGATTCCAAAAAAAGCTATAACAAATGGTTTTTCCTCATACTTTATTTTCCTCAATAAATTTATTTCTTCTGTCTTAAATAAATCATCTACAGAATTTTTTAATGATTCTTTAATTGTTTCCTCTATGTTTGTTCTTTTTATTGGCTTTTCCACTAAGCTTTTTCCTAAATCAGACTTTATTTTTTCAATGACTTCTAAAGCTACATTATTTTCCATTAATATTAATTCCATATCAGAAAATAGATTTTCAAATTTTTCATAAGAAATCTTTGTAGTGACTATTTTTTCTTTTAATTTAGAGAAAAAGCCTTTTTTCTCCGGTTCTTGTTCTTCTACTTTATATTCGGTTTTTTCTTCTGCCTTTTCTTCTTTTGTTTCTTCTATTTCTTCAAACTCTTTTTCTTTCTCTATTCTTTCTTTTTCCAGGCTTTTTTCCTCTTCTTTCTTTACTTCTTCCTGAACTTCCTGCTCTGCAGGAGCCTCTTTAGGCTCTTGTTTCTCTAATTTTTCTTCCTCTTCAATTATCTTTTTTTCTTCTTCGAGGATTTCTTCTTTTTTTATGGGTTCTTCTTCCTTAACCTCTTCCTCTACCTTTTTAGAAAATTTAGAGATAGTTCCTTTTAACTTTTCTTTTAAAAATTTGAACATCTTTAAGACCTTTTATTTTTGAACTTCAGAAGCAATTTTGTTTATTTCCTGCTCAAGTGCAGTTGCTTTAATAGTATTATGTTGCAACTCATTTATAAGATTTTTCTGCAGATTTTGGATTTCATCAATTTGAGTTTCTATAAGCTTTTTTGTAGAACTTAGGTCCTTTTTTAGGGCTACATTAGAGCCTACATTTACAATAAAGTTTTTGCTGTCCTTAATCTCTGCTTTTGCGTATATTCCATTGCTTAAGGGGACCATAATTTCTGTTCCCTGCTCTGTTTTGTTCATGTCTTCAAGGCTCTGGTTTGTAACCATAAGCTCCATAAGCTGGTTCTCAAGTGCAGTGTTCTGATTTTCAAGCTGCTTTATCTGCTGGCTAAGAACCTGAAATTCCATATAAAGTTTTTGGAGTCCTTCTTCTTTTTCTTTCATTGTCATACTCTCTTCTTCAGTTTATCATACAATTTTTCATAAACAATACCCATAGGTATTCCTTCATGATCCCTTTTTATTGTTTCTGCAAGCAAAGGCGCTATAGAGATTACTTTTATTTTCTTTATTTTCTTTTCTTTTGGCAGCTCAATGGTATTAGTGACAAAAATCTCTTTTATCGGGGAGTTTTGCAGCTTTTTTATTGCAGGACCTGAAAGGACAGGATGTGTTGCCAGAACATATATGTCTTTTGCGCCGTATTCTTTCAAAAATGATGCTGATTCTACGATGCTGCCTGCTGTATCTATTATGTCATCCACTAAGATGGCTGTTTTATTTTTTACATTTCCAATGACATGCTCTACTTTTGCAACGCCCTGTTTTGGCCTTCTTTTGTCTACTATGGCTATTGGCGCATGAACTACTCTTGCCAATGACCTTGTCCTTGAGGCGCTTCCTACATCAGGAGCAACAAAGACAAGATTCTTGAGTTTCTTGTTTAGTATATGTTCAGCATAAATAGGTATCAGGTCTAAATTATCAGAAGGTATGTCAAAGAATCCCTGCAGCTGGGGAACGTGAAGTTCAAATGTCATAACCCTGTCCACTCCAGCAACCTCTATAAGTTTTGCGACAAGCTTTGCAGTTATTGGTTCACGGGCCTTTGTTTTTTTATCCTGCCTTGAATAGCCAAAATAAGGGATTACTGCTGTAATTCTTCGCGGGGAAGCACGTTTTAATGCATCTACCATGACCAAAAGTTCCATAAGATGCAAATTTGCGTCAGAACTTGTTGGTTGGATAATAAATACATCTGAACCTCTTACGCTTTCTAAGATTCTAACGTAAATTTCCCCATCATTGAATCTATGTATATCTACAGGCGTAAGCTTGATTTTTAGATGTTTAGCTACCTCTAAAGCAAGGCCTTTATTCGCGCTTCCTGCTATCAACTTAAGTTTCCTTTCCATTTTGCTATTAATCTGTTATAGAAGTGCTGTGTTTTTGTTTATAAATGTGTTGGTTATTTTTTAATCAGGTTTCTGCCTCAAGATCTTTATCAACTTCTTTTTGAGTGTGGAGCATTATCTCTATTTCACCAAAATGCTCTTTTTGATATAAATTGACTTTTCTTTGCGTTGTCAAGTGCAGTAAAGGAATAAATGTAAAAATCTTGTCTTCTTTTGTTTTTGACGGTACAAGCTGGGTAAAAGTAAGCTTGTTTTGATCCGATCTGGCGAAAAATGACAGTACCTTGCTGTAAACTTCTTTTATTACTTGGGTTATGTCTTTTTTCTTTTCCGGTATTTTAACGTCCATTGGCGGAATTGAATTCATAACGCGTCTTTTTTTAACTTCAAGAGCCTGTTCCAGTGCCTTTACAAGGTCAAAAACAGAGACTTTTCTTTTTCTTGGTTGCGGAGTTCTAGGAATTAAAGGATGTTTTTCTTCATCATGCTTTTGAGGGTCTTCCAGGTCAAGTTCACCTATTAGCTCCTCTTCTGGTTCTGTGAGCAGCCTGTCTAACTCGGATAAATCTTCGTTAAGCAGCCTGTTTGATTTAAATTTAAGCAAAATGGCAGCAGCAAGCAGAACCTTGCCAGAAATCCTGAAATCGAGCTCTTTTAGTTTTTTTATACTTTCAATGTATTTTTTTGTAAGCTGGCTTACGTCGACGTCCCAGGGATTCATGCCCTCTTTTTTTACTAATTCATAAAGCAAAGTCTGCCAGGTAACTTCATCCTGGTTGTACAGGAGCTGGAATATCTTTTCGTTATTGTCCATTAACTATTACTTATGAGACACTTGTATTTAAATTTAATGACAACAAAACATTTTTATATGGTGTGAATTTCTAATATCTTATGGGCCCGTGGTCTAGCCCGGTATGATAACTCGTTTACACCGAGTAGGTCACCAGTTCAAATCCGACTGGTTACGCGCGGTCGACACGCAAAGAGTGGCATTTGCTTCGCAAAGCTCCTCGAGCTCACTTCGTTCGCAAAAATGTTTCCTGTCGATGAAAGTCTGGTCGGGCCCACCATTTTTTATTTGTTTTTTATGCGCTAGTAGTCCAGTGGTTAAGATACGGCCTTGCCATGCTATTTTTTAATAAGTGTAATCAGGCTGTGACCCGAGTTCGAATCTCGGCTGGCGCATTTTATTATAATCAAAAAGAAAATCTTTAAATAATTCTATTTTTTTAGAACTTCCTGTTAAAATGACGCCAACTATGAAGAAAGAAATAAGATTGCCTAAATTGATAGTTAAGAAATCAAATATCCATGGTAAGGGGGTATTTACCTTGGAGCCTATTAAAGAAGGCCAGAGAATTATTGAGTATACTGGGGAAAAGATACCAGGTAAAGAAGGAGACAGAAGATCTGAAATGGATGATAAGCTAACATATATCTTTATTCTTGATGATAAGTATGACATAGACGGCAGTGTTAATGGCAATGAGGCTAGACTAATAAATCATTCTTGCAATCCTAATTCATACACTGATATAATTGATGGTAAGATATATATCTTAGCAGATAAAGATATCATTTCAGGCGAAGAAATTTCTTATGATTATTCTTTGGAAGCTGATGAAGCAATGAAATGTAAATGCGGTGCAAAGAAATGCAGGGGTGTTGTAAATGACCCGGATTCTGATTATGAGTCTAAATAAATTGATTCTAGATGCCAATTAGGAGCAAGTTTTCCATGCTTCATATTAATGAAAGGCAGATAATTATGAAAACGCCTTATTGTATCACTAAGCCTCATAGTTGTTATTTCTATAATAGAATCTTCTCCATGATTCTTTAGCATTTGAGGCAATATTCTACCATTGAAATTTTCAGATATTTCATTATCAGTGTTACCTTCTACTACCATAAGCATTGCAGTATGCCCGTCACTCTCTGCAAATTGGGACTTATAAATCATCTCAGTAAATACGGTTTTTATTTTTTGTTCTTTTTTTATTTCAGCTATCAATTTGTTTTTAGTTATTCCCATCTTAAATTTGATTAAGTACAGATGTCTAGCTTTTGATTTTGGGTTTGTTGATACATAATAACTAATTTCATTATTCTGCTCCAGTTTTTTTCTTTTTCTGCTTACTGTTCTGATTGGGACTTTCGTTAATTTTCCTATATTGTTGTCAGACATTCTGGGGTCTTTAATTAATGCCTTTATTATTAATTTTTTCTGCTCGTCAAATTCCATTTTTATTTGTCCTATTTAGGCCATTACTTTTCATTAATTAGATTTAAATGGCTTATTAGGACAATAATATGGCGTAACTTTTATATAAAACTTTCGCTTCTATATCCTTGTTACAGAAAAGCGTTACAGAAAATCAAGTAAACATAAGAAACATCATAAAGATGCCAAAAATGCTGAAAGAATAGTAAGTAACGCTTTACTGTAATTTATATCAACATTTGAGGTGATAAAATGTTAGCAGAAATACCTTCTGAAGAAAAAGAATATGATGATTTTGCCAGCTGGTTCAACTCTATAAATTATCAGGACACTATGGATGAGTTTAAGGATAAGTGAATTCTATATCTTTTTGTATTTTGATGAGAAACTTTTAAATATCAAGTTGAATTCTAAACTAGCTATGGGCCCGTAGCTCAGCCTGGTTAGATACGTTAACCGTAGACAAAAGCGCCGGTCTTATATGACCACTAATGGTGCAATGCTTAAAGCCATTAGAGAGCTAAGCCAGCCGGAGGTCGCCAGTTCAAAACAGCTTTTTTTGCAGTTGCAAAAAACCTGGTGAAAGTCTGGTCGGGCCCACCATTTCTCTATGCTCCTATAGTGTAGTCCGGCCAAGCATTCGGCCTTCTCGAGGCTGAGACACGGGTTCAAATCCCGTTGGGAGCATTTTTTACCAAAAACAGCAGAAAACAAAGTTTTCCAGGTTTCGAAAATCTTCGATTTTCCGCAACCTTTAAATATAAGTTTTGAGATAGCAGTATAAAATAAAAGAGGCTAAGAATGGGATTTTTATCCAACTTATTCGGAAAAAAGAGTAGTACACTATCACAAGAACAAGTAGATGAGATAGAAGAAAAAGTCGAAGAGTCTGAAGAGAAGCACATTAGGGATAGAGCGATACTTTCTAATTTGTCAAAAGTTAGCACTAAGAAAGTTGCTAAGCCTGTTAAAAAGAAGGCAATTAAACCAAAGAAGGTCAAGAGACGTATCAAAAAGAAATCAAAGAAGCCAATAAGAAAAAAATCTAAGAAGAGCAGCAGGAAAAAAGGCAAGAAGTGATTGTGCCTTTAAAATTATATTATTTCTCATGAAAGTATTAAATTTTTCCTTTAATAGAATCTGGTATAATCCTAAGGAGTAAAGAAACAAAAAACCATCTTTTTGTGATGTATGCTCTTTTCTTCTTTTTCTTTATAGCGTCATATATGCACCTTGCTGCTTTTTGAGGAGTCATAATCCAGAACATACCTTTTCTATTATTTATCATTTGTGTTGCGACAAATCCAGGCAGGATCTCAGTAACATAAATATTTGTTTTTAATCTATTTAGCTTGTGCCTTAATCCTCCAAGATAATTTGATACAAAAGCTTTTGAGGCGCAGTAAACTGTAGTATTTCTGCTGGTTCTAAATATAGTTACAGAAGAAATCCCGACAATATGGCCGTGGCCTTGTTTGAAAAAAAAATTACCGGCTACATTTGCCATGGCAACAAAACCTGAGATATTGACATCAATAGTTTCTTTATCCTGATTCCAATTTAGGCTAGGATTTGAGTATAGGACAGCTGAGTTAAGCACAATCAAATCCATGCCACCCATTTCTTTGATGAGCTCTTCAAGAAGAGTCATGGCTTGTTCTGTTTTAGAAATATCTATTGTTTTATAGTATGTTTTGGTTGCAATCTCTTTTTGCAGTGTAGATAATAATTCAGTTCTTCTGCCAACTAAACCTACAATATAATCCTTTTTTGCTAATACTTTTGCTAATTCTCTGCCAATGCCTGAAGTGGCTCCGATTACAATCGCTTTTTTCATATTCCATTGGGAATTAAGATTATTTTATAAATGTGTCTAGAGAGGTCTACTGGCGAGCTTTAAAGTAAACTTTTTAAATAAACTCATTCTTATTAATATGATGAAAGCTAAAGATTTAAAGAAGAAATATTTTGAATTTTTTAAGGAAAAACAGCATAAATTAATTAGTTCTGCTTCTTTGATTCCTGAGCATGATCCTACTGTGTTATTCACAACAGCAGGAATGCATCCTTTAGTTCCATATATAATGGGTGAAAGACATCCTTCCGGCAAAAGATTAGTAGATGTCCAAAAGTGCATCAGGACCGGAGATATAGATGAAGTAGGAGATCCTAGCCATTTAACGTTTTTTGAAATGCTTGGAAACTGGTCTTTAGGTGATTACTGGAAAAAAGAGGCAATTTCATGGAGCTTTGAATTCTTAACATCAAAAAAATGGTTAGGTTTGGATGAAAACAAGTTTTACATTACTGTTTTTAAAGGAGATAAAGATGCTCCAAAAGATGATGAATCAGCAAAAATATGGATTGGACTGGGCATTCCTAAAGAAAGAATTTTTTATATGCCGAAGAAAGATAACTGGTGGGGCCCTGCTGGTTCTACAGGACCTTGTGGACCTGATTCTGAAATGTTTTATGATACTGGCAAGGAGAAGTGCGGCGGGGATTGCAAACCAGGTTGCGGCTGCGGAAAATACTTTGAGGTGTGGAATGATGTGTTTATCCAGTACAATAAGACAAAAGATGGAGAATATAAAACATTAAAGCAAAAAACTGTTGATACTGGGATGGGCGTTGAAAGAACAGTGGCAATGTTAGGGGGAAAAGATACTGTTTTTGAAATAGGTGAATTTAAGCCAATAATTGATAAAATAAGGGAAAACGCTAAAGAATCCAATACAAGATTAATAAGGATAATAGCAGACCATCTGAAAGCTGCAGTTTTTATTCTGTCTGAGAATGTCGCTCCAAGCAACCTTGACCAAGGTTACATTTTAAGAAGATTAATAAGAAAATCAATAAGGCATTTTAGACTATTGGGAATAGGAAAAGAAAATTTTACTTTGGAAATAGCGAAAATAGTTATTGATATCTATAAAGATGATTACAAAGAGTTAAAGCAAAACAAAAATTTTATTCTTGAAGAGTTTGAAAAAGAAGAAAAAAAGTTTAAGAGAACTTTAGAAACTGGTTTAAGGGAATTCAACAAATTAATCAAAAAAGAAGCAAAAATAACAGGAAAAGAGGCTTTCTTATTATTCTCCAGCTATGGATTTCCATTAGAAATGACAGAAGAATTAGCGCAAGAAAATGGCTTAAAGTTTAATAAAGATGAATTTGAAAAGGAATTCAAGAAACACCAGGAACTTTCCAGGGCAGGTGCTCAGAAAAGGTTTAAAGGAGGATTGGCTGACAGTTCAGAAGAGACAAAAAAACTACATACTGCTAATCATTTGTTGAATGAAGCATTAAGAGTTGTTTTGAAAGATGATAAAATAGTCCAGAAAGGCTCTAACATAACTCCGGAAAGATTGAGGTTTGACTTTAATTTTGACAGGAAATTAACTGATGAGGAGATTAAAAAAATTGAGAATTTGGTCAATAAAAAAATAAAGGAAGGTCTGGAAGTTAAAAAGGAAGAGATGAGTTTAGAGGAAGCTAAGAAAAAAAATGCACAAGGAGTATTTGAGCATAAATATGGTGACAAAGTTTCTGTTTATACTGTGGATGGTTTTTCTGTTGAGATATGCGGCGGACCGCATGTAAAGAATACCTCTGAACTTGGTAAGTTTAAGATTAAAAAAGAAGAAAGCTCTGCTGCAGGTATCAGGAGGATAAAGGCTGTTTTGGAATAAATTTACACCTTGTAAACAACATCATTCTGCCTTACCTGGTCTTTTACCTTTAGGCCAACACTTTTTCCTTTTTTTGCTTCTTCAATTTTGTCTTGTTCTATCTGCATGCTAGCTATAGTCTGCTCAAAATCACTTGTTGCGCCTTTGATTCTTATTTTGTCACCAACTTTTAAAGTTCCGGTTAATTCAATTACAGCTACACCAATATTTGTATAGTAGTGGGTAACTTTGCCCACCTTTTTTCCCGGAGCCTTTTCTTCAACCTGTTTTTTTTCTTCAGCCATAAAAACCACCCTATATGCTATTATTTCTGTTATTAAATATAAAATTTTTGTTTTTTCCAACATAAATTTTTTAAAATAGCCTATATTAGTAAAGGTAATGTACTCTACACTTAGTGGCCTTCAAGATGGTTTAGCACAGAATGCTGTAATTAATGAAGCTTTGAGTCACATTGCTGAATATGGGACCAGTTTTTTGGCCTCCAAGATGGGAGTTGATGTTGGTAGGGCGAATGTTCCGAGGATTATTATTGATCGAAAAGCCTGGTACTTGGATAAAACAGTAGCGTTAACTCTGGCTGGTTTAAGAGAAGAAGATAATGCAGAAATCGGAGAGGAAACCAGTCATTCGAATCATTCTTTTGTTAAACCAGATCATTTTGAAGTGTATACTGATGATATGTGGGCAACTAATTTGGTTGAAATGGTTGGAGGATATGGGGCAAGAGTATTTTCTTCTTATAAACATCCTAGTGTTCAAGAGGCAAAACAATCTCTTGTTGGTGAGATAGAAAAATTAGATGAACTTGAAATAGCTATGCTTAGAAGTGAAAGTCTTGGCTATGAAGCACATATATTTGATTATGAGCGGCATGAGGGAGGTGTAGAAGCCGCAGACTTTTTATTTAACAAGTTTGGAGAGGGACATTTGGAATTTTTTGCAAATGCTGGTGTTGACGAAGCTATAGAACGTTTGAAAAGTTTGGGACATTCTAAGCCTTTGTTTATCCCATATGGCCCTGGAAAATGGGAAGTTATAATTGGCAGATTGGAAGAAGCTATAGCAAATCTCCCCCCTACGAATCCACCATTTGGGATTTAGAATATAGGACTAGTTTCTAAAAAGAACTCAATCACTAATACTTAACCTATTAGAACTTGAAGTAAATGATTTATTATCGGATTTAAAGGTTGCTTTTGTTGCAGGCATACTGAAGCTGCCGAGTATTGATAATTGTGATTTTATCTTGTAGGATAGAACACGTTCTTCTGAAGCATCTAATGAGTCTATATCCCATTTTACAATAGCGCTTCCTTTTCTTTCATGCTTTAGCACCTTTGTAGGCTGCAGGGAGCCTATTGGAACGTCACTCCCGACAGAAACTAAGGCAGGTATAAACTCGGAAATTTCTATATCCTTGATCTTATCCTGAGAACGGTTTCTTATATGCAAAATAACAGCCATTTCAGAAACTCCGCCTTCCTTTTTGACTATATTTTTGGCTTGTTTTGTTATAAGCAATGGACTCCTAAGCGCATAATACGATATTGCTACGACAATCAGCAGTATAATGACAACAAATAATGGTATGAAATTTTTTGTAATATCTATTCTCATTGCATTGTTTTCCAGTTTAACATCTCCAACAAAATATCTTTTGTCATCTTCTGTTACAATTTTGGTTTTTGGGTTTGTGGATGAGAATATCGAGCCTAATAAAGTAGTTTCAATCTTGAATTTGCCCTCATAATCCTTGTTGTTTGATACAAAATTGTAATGTGTTCTTTCCAGAAAAAATTTTTTGTCCTCACTTATAACTTCTTTTTCAGCATACTCTATGATTTCTATCTTCCTTACAATTGGATTTATTATGCTTTTATCGCCTTTGAAGATGGCTACTACCAGATTGTCTTCTTGGGGTTCTGTTAATGGGTCCAGGTTTGCTTTCAACTCTAATGTTTTTTCTTCTTTTGGCCCTAATTGTGTGGTTATAGTCTCTTTAATCAGATTGCTTTCTATTTTTATAATTAATTCAGGATAATCAATTATGTTTTGGTTGTTAAGAATAATTTTAATCGGAACTTCTTCTTTGGGGTTTATGTTTTGTGGTATGCCTACGCTTGTTACAACAGTGGGGACATAGCCCTGGATTAAAGGGTCTGTAGACATAATGCTAACTTTTAGAGGGATACCGAAAAGCTCGTTGGTGACTTTGGATTTAACATTTATATTTACTTGGTATGTTCCAATATCTTTTATTTTCAATGGGTCAACTACAATCTCAATGTTTCCTTCTTCACTTGGCATTAGTTCAAGGGTTATTGGGTTTACTATGGGGTCTGTTCTTACATCCCAGGTTGGAAAATCCAGTGAGTAAATTCTGTACTCGTCGTTTTGCTGCAGATTGTTTTTGATGCTTATCTGGAAAGTTGCGAATTCATCAATTATAATTTTATTGTCAATAGGAACTGCTTCTGCATCAAAGGAAACAGCATATGCTACTGACAAGAACATTGAGAATATGAATGTGAAAAGTATGGATTTTTTAATAAAACTCATTAAATTACACCTGTTTTAGTTTTTAGTATACTTATATATAAATGTTTTTGATAGAATGAGGCTACGATGATTCCCACATAAGGGTTACACCCTTATCAACCCATGTACCATACTCACTGCGTTCGTATGGCACGAAAGTAAGTGGGGTCGCGAAGATTCGAACTCCGGTTGCGAGACCCCCAGCCTCGAGTGATAGCCAAGCTACACTACGACCCCTTAGAAAGAAGTGATTTTAGGTTGTTTAAAGGATTTTTGATTTGTGGATAAACCTCATGCGCAAATATCCAGTGGTAAATAAGAATTAAATGTTTTAAACACTCAATTAGGGCCTATAATATCACCCATAAGCATCACCAAAACGTTGATGTGCATAAAGATAATCAGCAACAGATATATCGCCTCTGCGCTCATCAATAGCGACCATTAATTCTTCACCTAGAAATCTTGGGTTGGATAATGCCGCTTCTAAGAATGCTCTCTTACCTGCTTCTCCAGGTGCAGTTTTTTTATCAGCCACAGCCACCCTAAAACAACTTATTACCTCGTCAAGAGTTGGTCCTGGTAATTCTATTACATCCATTTAAATCAGAAGTATATAATGATTTAAAAATTTTTCTTTTATAATATTGAATGAAGTTCTATAAAAAATTCCCAATCAAACACTTTCAGGTTTCCATAACCTTGCAATTCTGTCTTTTTCTCTCCATTTCCTGATGAAGTTCTTTACTCTTAACGGCAAAACAGTTTCAAGAAATTCGGATTTTTCTGTAATCTTGTAGAGTTCTTTTTTCAGATTGTTGCTTAATTCTTTGTATAGGTTGGGGTCAGCGTAAATCAGGCCTTCTTCAATTCTGTGGAAAGCAGTTGTTCCTTCAGGGGCAAAGACAATGTAGCCTCTTTTGCCTTTTATTAATTCAGAGTAAGTATCCATTCCGCGATAAACTTTTTCTGCATCAGCCAGGTAAACACCGCCTTTCTGGCCGCTTGGATCTAAAATTACAAGCTCGTCACCTTCAACAGCTACGCAGACAGAATAATGGGCTTTTTTTGATTCCGGAAACAAGATTTTCTTTTTGTAGTCAACAATAATCAATGCCCCTTCACTAAGCCATAACCTTATCTCATTTTTTAAGTCTGCTATGTGGCCTATGTCTATCCATGCGCCTTTAACCTTATTTTCAGTAAGGTCCTGGACAACCTTAATTAGAGCGTCTGGATGAGTTCCTGAACCAACTTTAGACTCACTTAGTTCCCCTATTTTTGACTGGGCTTCATTGTAGCCAAAAATCTTTAGAATCATTGAAACAGAAGCAGGACCGCAGTAGCTTGGCTTTTGCTCAACATAATAGCTTTTTATTTTCTCTAAAGTGTCTAGGTCTGTTTCTATATTTTTGAATGATAGGTCTTTTTTTACAAATTCCCTGTTAGGTATTGAAGTAGAGTAGCCGAAATCTGATTTTACTGTAACTGCCTGATTGGAAATGGATTTTATGCTGCCTTCTAGGTCATCAATCTTGACTTTTTGGCCTAACTTAAAGGTGTTTGAAGCCCTTATGTAGATTCCAGCTATGAAGTTTTCTACAAAAACCCTTGTTCCAAAAAATATGTACAAGAGAATCAAAGCCATTATTCCATAGAAAAACCAGCCTATAGCAGAGGTTATGCCGCTTATATTTATACCAACAAAATTAAGCAGGAACAATCCAGTAAACAAATACAATGCAATGCGCACAAAAGAAAGTATCCCGTTCAGGAAATGCTCTTTTTTTTGCTCCAGCATGAATTCTGTTATTCCTGTTGCAGCAAATGCTGTCTTTAATCCAAAGGTAATTAGATTAACTACCGCTATTGCAAGCACTATCAGCAATATTACAAGCAATATGTTGGGCAGTAAGTTGTATGTGTTTGAGATGAAATTTCCTATTATTGTTATGTCCTTTATCAAATCAACCTGTAAGTAGATCAATGCAGCTAAAATTGTAAAAATCATAACCATATGCCTGAAAATCTTTACAGTCCGGACATGTTTTACGCTTATTGTTTCCTTGCTTTTAGAGAAGGAGATTATTAAGCTGCTTCCTACTCTCGATATAAGGTAGCCTATTATAATTATTGAGATGCTTGTCAAAAGCCTCATTGTTGTTGTGTTTAACTCCATTTTAATGTTTTTTATTGATTATGACAAATAATAAAATAACTTAAATAAATAGTTTGTTGTTTTTTATGCACACACACACTGGTGTGGGGATATGCACAAAAAGAAACATTTTTATATGTGTATATGATTATGGGAGCATATGATTTTTAATAAGACTGTGCTAATAGGATTAGGTATCATTATAGGGATGTATTTACTGTACAGGCTTTTATTCAGCACAAGCAAGTTTGATGAAGATTCCCAGAGAATGTATGATAAAGTCCTTACTTCTGAAGAATATAAGGTTAAAGGACAGTATGATAAATGAGGATTTTTCTTTTAAAAACAAATAAATTTATTAATAATTACTGCTAAATCTGATTTAAAATGGTAAAATGTCCTCATTGCGGTAAAGTGCTGACAAAAAATGAAAATTTCTGCTGGCATTGCGAGGCAGATCTTTCTGAGATAAAGGATAAGATGGAAAAGCCAGGGTCAGAAGAAGAGCACTAAATGAAACCCCTCATAGCAGCTAACTGGAAGATGAATAAGGATATTAAGGAAGCTGATTCTTTCATTAAGAATTTTAAAAATCATATTAAGAATACAAAAGATACTGAAATAGTTATTTGCGCTCCATTTACATTACTATCTGAATTAAAAAGGCTATTGAATAAATCTAATATAATATTGGGTGCACAGAATATGCATTTTGAGAAAGAAGGCGCATTTACAGGAGAAGTTTCTGCATCGATGCTTAAGGATATTGGTTGCGAATATGTTATTTTAGGGCATTCTGAAAGAAGGCAATATTTTAATGAAACTGATGAATTAATTAATAAAAAAATCAAAGCAGCACTGAAAAATAATCTAAAGCCAATATTATGCATTGGAGAAACTTTAGACCAAAGAGATAACAATGAAACATTGAAAGTAATAGAAAGGCAATTAACGAGTTGTTTGGAGGGTATTGACGAAGTGAAAAATGTTGCAATTGCTTACGAGCCTATATGGGCCATTGGTACAGGAAAAACAGCAACACCTTCTCAAGCAGAAGAAATCCATAAATTCAT
>CAYXMT010000012.1:0-20054 GCA_964466175.1 uncultured Methanosarcinales archaeon
GAAGAAGATGAATAAAATCCACATCGCATTAATAATGCTGGTAATGGTTTTAATAGTAAGTTGTGCACCTCAACAAACTGCTCCTGAAGCAGCAGATAAACCGGTTACAGAAGCTCCGGCAGCAGAACCTGTTGTAGAAGAAGCAGGGGCAGACATTTCCGACGCTGCTGATATAGATAAAGAGCTAGATTCATCTGAACTGGATGATGTAGATGATATACTTTCAGAAATAGAAAACATCTAACTTTAAATAATAAGCTTAATTCTTTATTTGTATGATACAATTAGATGGAAATTATCTTGAAGGTGGAGGTTCTATAGCAAGAGTAGCACTAGCTCTATCAACTCTAACCCAACAACCTTTTGAAATAACAAACATAAGAAAAAACAGGCCACAACCAGGTTTAAAACACCAGCATTTATTCTGCATTAAAGCATTGGAAAAACTATGCAATGCTAGTTCAGAAGGGGCATTATTAGGCTCTACAGAATTAAAGTTCATTCCTGGAAAAATACGGGGAAAAACAATAGATATAGACATTGAAACAGCAGGATCAATTACTTTGCTCTTGCAGTCTGTTATGCTTCCATCACTATTTGCAGACAAACCAGTAAAATTCAATATTATTGGCGGAACAGACACTAAATGGAGCCCAAGTTTTGATTATTTCAACAATGTTTTTCTGCCTCAAATACAAAAATATGCAGACATAGAATGCAAATTAATCAAACGCGGATATTACCCAAAAGGTCATGGAAAAGTTGAGATAAAAATAAAACCAATATGCAAAATATCTGATTTTAAAGATTTCAATGAATTCTGTAGCAATTTAAAAGAAAATACTCCTAAAATTAATCTAGTGGAACAAGGAAGCTTAATACAAATAAAAGGAATTTCCCATGCTTCCTCAGACTTACAAAATGCGCAAGTTGCAGAGCGGCAGGCAAAAGCATCTGAAATATCATTAAAGGATTATAATTGTCCGATAAACATACAAATAGAGTATTGCAATACTCCATCAACAGGCTCAGGCATAACCCTATGGGCCATTTTTTCAACAGATAAAAATGAAATTGACATTAGAAATCCAATAAGGCTTGGCGCTGACTCTTTAGGTGAAAAAGATAAAAAAGCAGAAATTGTTGGCCAGGAAGCTGCACAAGTGCTTGCAAAAGAAATAGAAAGCCATGCCCCAGTAGATGCACATCTTGCAGACCAGATTCTAAAATTTATGACATTAGCAGGAGGAAAAATCAAAACATCAAAAATAACAGACCATACAAAAACAAATATCTACACTATAGAGCAATTCCTCGGAAAAACATTTTCAATAGACGAAACCAGCAATGCAATTTCTACAATCAATTAACTGCAAACAATAACCTTTATAAATAAAACCCTTATCCTAAAAACCATGCCAAAAGAAAAATTAGTATGTTCATCATGCAAGAAAAACGTTGCAAATTCAGATGGTACTGCTGGATTTAAGTGCCCTAATTGCGGTAAATTTGAAATTGTAAGGTGCCTGCATTGTAGGGAAATAGTGGCGAAATATGTATGCCCTTCCTGTAATTTTGAAGGACCAAACTAAAATGGCTGTAGTAATTATCACATTAAAAATAATGCCGAAAAGCCCGGAAACTGACTTGAACAATGTAGAAGCCCAGGCAAAAGCAAAAATTATCGATTTCTCTGAAACCAAAGAAATAAAAACAGAGCAGGAGCCAGTAGCTTTTGGATTAAAAGCATTAAAAATAATATTCGTAATGGATGAAAACAAAGGCTCAACAGATTCTTTGGAAGAAAACATCAAAACCATTGACGGCGTTAATTCTGTAGAAGCAGTTGATGTTAGAAGGGCAATTGGTTAGATAATTAAATCCCTACATAAACATAATTTAAATTCTCATAGAAAACATATATATCTCTTAATTATCTTATCCTTTTACCTCCCTTATATTTATTACTAGACCTACGTTTTTTAGAATAAATCTTGCGATCGTAAGGAACATCCGGACGCCTACTATCCTGAGCATGCGCAAGATAATTGGTTTGTTGAACATCAGGAAGGTCACTACTTTGTTGATCTACTACCACTTCAATTGTAGCAGTTCCTGGAAAAGCCACAGCAAGAACGCTTGGCATCCGAGTACATTCATCAAAAAACTCCAGTAACCTATTAGAAACATCATACAACTTACCTACGACCCCACCTAGATGAAATGCTAGTGGCTGTCCCAAAGAACTTGCCCCAACAGGGCCTTGTGTAGCACCATTAATTACATCAATGCCTTCCAGGCCAGCCGCGCTTACATATGCCCTAAAATATTGTTGTTGATAATACAAAATAATCACTTTAATAAGAAATAGCCACCACTTTTTAAATATTATTCTTTATAGATTTGTCAGTTAAACACTTTCCACTTAAGCTCCGCATTTAAAGTATTATCCCAACTGCCGCCTATTGCCGCTATCCCATTCTCTTTTGTTATGACACATAAACTTTGGTCAGAATAAAGCCATTCAAACTGGCCAAGTATGCCTGCACAATCATCCTTCTTAATATCATCTATGCTTTTGGCAATAGTCTTTATATTTGCAGGACTAGACCTGGTAAAAACAAAATACTCATTGTATCTCTTTGAAAAAACATCCATGCTGTACTGATTAATTTCCGCAAATTCTCCTTCACTAAAATCATAATAAAGCAAAAATTTCTCCCCAATATTTACTGTACCGCTTCCTTTCAAATCTCCTATTAAGATTTCCTCTGTTTCTTCCTCTTCAACAGTCTCTATAATCTCTTCTTCTATAATTCCTATGATCTCAACATCCCCTTCAATAATATCCGCAACTTCCACTTTTTCTTCAACCTTCTCCAAATCTAAGGTAGCTTCCAGATAAGTTTTCTTGCCTGCTTTTACATTAACCTCAATTATAAAATCTTCATAACCATCCTTTTTTATGATAACATTGCGCAAACCAGCAGGAACATTGTATATAGGATCCGGGCTTTTTCCGCTGTAAAGCCCATCTACATGTATATCTGCACCATTAGGAAATGTTTCTATCTCCAAGATACCAGAACCAGCACCATCTTCTAAGCCTGTACTTGCATCTGTTCCTATAAATTCAATTTCTTCTTTACTCCGCTGCCCAAAAATAAGCATGAGAATCACGATAACTGCTATAGTCAGAAATAAATACTTGCTATAATTGATTTTTCTATCTTCCATCCTACCTCTTTTTTTAAACTACAACTACATAGAATACCCAATATAAAAATCTATTCCTTTAGCAAGGTTAATAGCTTATCATAATCAATATCAGACCTAATACCTATGCCTGAAAAATGAGTATCAGCAGCCTTAAAGCCTTTTTTCTTTATTTTTTTAATAATCTCATTCTTTTTCATGATTATCTTTAATTTCTTTTTTTTGGCAATCTGATGTATATCATAAAACCCAACAGAATTAATTTTAGATTCGTCTTTAATTATTTTCAAGAATTTTAGTAATTCGTTATTATTTATTTCATTATTTTTATTTATCGATTTATTATCATTGGTTATTGTATTATTTATTGTTTTTTCATTTTTAATTAATATTGAATCTTTAGTATTGTTTATTTCTCCATTGTAATTTTTTAGTGTACTATACATCTTATTAACTAACTTACCATCCCACAAGCTCCCCGTCCACAAAGGTCCGGCATCATTGAACATGCCATGTTCTAAGGCAATTCCATCACATAGTTTTTTGCCTTTAACACATTGAAAAAATATCCTGAAATAATGGTCTTTAAAGTATGAAAATACCGGAAACAAGGCCTTTTCATACTGCATTCCAACTAATTGCACTTTTCTGATTAATATTCTTAAACCAGTTTCGTGCATCATATAATCCTTTTTTGCAGTGCTCCAGTACTTCCTAACACAAGCTTTTGGATAAGTTCCTGTCAATGCAGCAGTATCAGTATTAGTCACAGCTAAAATCCCGTTTCTAGAAATCCGCTTAACTGCAGAATCCAGATAATAATTAGAAGTTCCAAAAGGATCAACATCAATATAATCAAAACCAGAAGAATTTAGTAAAAATAGATTGGCATCTTCATTATATACTACTATTTTTTTATTTTTAATTCTATTGAGACTAAAACTATTTTTTATAGATTCTACTGCCTTTTTATCATAATCATTGAAACTAATGCTCTTAATCTTGTTCTTTTTCAGTTCTTTCAGAAATCTTAGCCCCCTAATACCAGACCCTGTTAGTGGCAACGCAATTTGCATATTATTGTTATCTATAGAATTCAGCAGCAAAATAGAAATATCCCTATTAAGTTTCATAACCGGGTTATAGAAAACCTCCATTTCTTTGGATATTTTATCAGCTTTCTTTATTCTTATTATTGCTTTTCCTTCCTGTATTGTTTCATACATAAAAACTAAGAATTAAAGCAAAGATAAAAAACTATCGAAGTTAAACAATAGTAATAATCCTGTGCTGCACTTCCCTTGTATCATCATTGCTTACAGTTATCCTCGCCCAATAATCTCCGGGTGCAGCATAACTGGGAATATCCCAGAAAATGAACTTTCCATCATTATCCCCATCATTCAAATCAAAAGGACTAGTTCCTAAAATAATGCCCAAATCATAAATAAGAACTTTTACGCTTAGGTCATCTAAATCATCTACACCATCATTATTGACATTTACGTGCATAAAAAACATATCATTCGCACTTACAGGACCATTGTCTCTGATAGCTCCAATTAATCCAAACACAAGAAACATCACCAAAAAAATTCTATGAGCATTCATATTACCACCATAAACTGATACTATTCTAGAATAGTACCTAATATTTAAAGATTTGTGTGGTAAAGAATATAAAATTCAAGAATGTAAAATTGTAGTCCCACTATGATAAATTCAAATTTAAATTTTCAAAGAAAGTTTTATAAAAGATCGGGACTTTTTAAATAAACAATTCTTTTTGGCGTGAAAGAAAGTAAATTTTAGTTAAAAAAAACAAACAAGGGGTAAATAAACATGGCAGACCAAGTACCGCAACAGAATGGGCAGTTATATGTACCAAGTCAACATAAGGATAGATGGAATGGAATTGCAAGACCCTATAGTCCAGATGATGTTGAAAGTTTGAGAAACCCCTTTCATAATGATCCAACTCTTGCAAGAAACGGAGCTGAAAGATTTTGGGATTTGTTAAAACAGGAAGGGGGAGTCAGAACATTTGGTGTTGACAATCCTGTAGAGGCTGTAAATTCTGTTCGTGGCGGCCATGATGCTGTTTATGTAAGTGGGTGGATGGTAGCGGCAAATGCGAATTCTGATGACGTACTTCCGGATATGGGGCTGTATTCTATGAGAGAAGGTCCAGATCTTGTAAGAAGACTAAATTTTTCATTTGCTAGGGCATATCAGGTAGACAGAGATGCTGGAAGAAGCAACGTAGATTGGAATGTACCTATAGTTGCAGACATAGAATCAGGATTTGGTGGGATAAATAATGTATATATGGTTACAGGTGAAATGATCATGGCAGGAGCAGCTGCTGTGCACTTAGAAGATCAGGACCCTAGCCAAAGAAGATGCGGTCATATGGGCGGAAAAGTTGTTATACCTACAGAATCTTTCATTGAAAAACTAGTTGCAACAAGATTAACTGCAGATATGTATGATGTTCCAACAATCGTAATTGCAAGAACAGATGTATTAAATGCCCAATATTTGGCTGGATATACTCCTGACATGGAAGGGGTTGATGGAAGATATATAAGGGGTAAGGGCGAAAAAGGACTTTATCCATTTGGAGACCCTAATGGGAATGATAATAACCTGGAAGCTGCAATTGCAAGAGGTCTTGCTTATGCCCCTTATGCTGATATGTTATGGATGGAAACCAGTACACCAGACTTAGGAGTTGCAAGAGAATTTGCAGGAGCTATACATGAAAAATTCCCAGGGAAGCAATTAGCTTATAATTTATCCCCGTCATTTTTTTGGAGAGGAAATCTAAATGACGGCCAAATAAGAGCTTTTATGGATGAGTTATCAGATCTTGGACATACTTATCAATTTTCTACACTTTTAACTTGGCGTCAAAAAGGAATCACTGCATTTGAGGATGCCCGACAAATGCATAAACCGGAAAGTGGTATGTTAACACTAGCAGGAATACAAAGCAGGGAAAGAGCAGCAGAGAAAGATGGTTATGTTGGTGTTAAGCATCAAGAGGCCGTGGGTATGGGCTTATTAGACAGGTTTGGCATGGTTGTAACCGGGGGCAATCTAAAGAATGCTGCTGGAGATGGTTCAACAGAAAGACAATTTGAACAACCAAGATAATAATTTTTTCTTTCTATTTTTATATTCATAACGAGGCAATAAGGCGGCCAATTAGCTATCTTTTATAATCGACTATTTTTACGAATCACATAGACCTTATCGTTTTTCCTGACTTTTTCAGGAACTTTGAAGGTAATATTATCTTTCTTTTTGCCAATTGCAACTTTCTTGTCATCCTTAAGAATTTCCAGGACTTGTGTTTGCACAACACCTGTTGTAGGCCCTGTAATAAGCACATTATCAGATTGTTTTAATACATCAGTTTCCAAAAATATTTCAGCCACATGAACTTTGCTAAAATAATTGCATACTTTCCCAATATATTTTTTTTCTGTAGTGGCTTTTGAGCCATATGCACCGCTCCACTGCCCGAGCTTTTTGCCAAGATAATAACCGCCGTGCCAAAATCCCCTGTTGTAAACCTTTTCAAGGTTCTTTGTCCATTCCTTAATTTTCTTTTTAGTATAATTCTGCGCATTAATGCTTTCAACAGCTTCTTTGTACGCTTTTGTTGCTTCATAAACATACTCTGCTGATCTTGCTCTGCCCTCTATTTTAAGTATGGAAACTCCTGCCTTGACTATCTTGTCCAGAAAACCAATAGTGCAAAGGTCTTTAGGAGACATCACATATTTGTTGTCAATAACAAGCTCTTTGCCTGTACTATCATCAATAACTCTGTAAGATCTTCTGCAATTTTGCAGACACATTCCCCTATTAGCAGGAGAATTATGCGTTGCAAGGCTCATATAACACTTCCCGGAAATAGCCACGCATAACGCACCATGGCAAAACAGCTCAATCTTTACTAACTTTCCACTAGGACCTTTTATCTTGTCTTTCTTTATTTGCTTTGCAATCTTCTCAATTTGCCTTAAGTTAAGCTCTCTTGCTAGCACAACAACATCAGCATATCCAGAAAAAAACCTCACTGCCTCTGTGCTGGAAACATTCATCTGCACAGATGCATGCACTTCAAGGCCTATGGAGTTTGCATAAAGCATTGTTGCTATATCAGAAGCAATAACTGCATTTATCTTGGATTTTTTAGCCTTATCACATATCTTTTTCATCAAAGAAATATCATCGTCATACATAAGAGTGTTAAGGGCAAGATATGTTTTGACATTATTTTTTTTGCATACAGATGCTACTTTTTTAATGTCCTGAAATCTAAAATTTGCAGACTTGGCTCTCATGTTTAGTCTACCCACTCCAAAATACACTGAATCTGCTTTGGCTTTTATTGCTGCTTGCAACGCTTCAAACGAGCCTGAAGGAGCCATTATCTCAACATCCGTCATTTTAGCAGGAGTATGATAATGGTGTTTTTAAAATTATTTGTAAAAATTGTCAAACTGCACAATTACTGCAAGATAACCTCTAAAGAAAGATTTATAAGACTATATATGCTACTTAACGTTAGATTAGAGGATATAATAAAATAAATAGAATGGCAGCTAATAATGGACCTATGGATTATTCAGGAAACGGATCAAAACCTACAGATTTAACAAGTCGTCTGTCAAGAACAAGAAACCCTTGTGCAGGGTTAGATACAGATGATAGTACTAGTGTTAAGAAATACTTAGGAGAAATAGGTGAAACACCCCTGCTAACGAAAGCAGATGAGTGGAGAATAACTAAGCCACAAAGGAAGCTAGCTTATATAATCTTCAGCAGTATTCCCTTTGTGGAAGCTCTTGCAAAAGATTATGAAGGAGAGTCTGCCGATCAAAAAAGGCAGGAAACTCCACTTGATGAAGGGTCTCCAACTTGGAAGGATAAACCTCCAAGAACAGTGGATGCTATTTTAATGAGCATGCCTTATGCTGATAAAAATGAAACATTGGAGAAAAAAATAGCGGCTCTGCCAAGCGATGTCAGAGTAGCAGCAAGAGAAAAATTTTCCAATCTTCTAAACGCATATGAGGCTACGCTTGAATATGGTTCAGGTGAAGATATAGAAAGATTTGCAAACCAAACAGGAATAATCCCCAGTGATCTTCCACAATACAAAGCACTTTTTGACCAGACAAATGAAGCTACTGATGATATGCAAACCAAGTTTGTACTTCCCAATCTTAGGCTTGTAGTGCATGTAGCAAAAAACTATGTTGGAAGGGGGTTACCTTTACTGGATCTAATACAAAATGGAAATATGGGGCTTATGAGAGCTACTCAAAAGTATGACTCTTTTAGAGGTTACAAGTTCAGCACTCACGCAACTTGGTGGATTAGGCAAGCTATAACTCGGGAATTAGCAGATACATCCAGAGTTATTAGGTTTCCAGTGCATATTGTAGAAGGATTGAATAGGCTGCACAAAACCATGGACAAATTAAGGATAAGACTGCCAAGCAATTATAAACTCAGTGATGATGATGCTGAAATAATATCTGACGAGATAGGATGGTCTCCTGAAAAAATTCAAAGCATGCTACTTACGCAGTATATTACTAATCCAGATAGCCTTGATAGGGCTACTATTAAGGGTGCTACTGATAGCAAATCTCTAGGGGATTCTCAAATCTCAGACGTCATAGAGCCTGATGATGCAGCTGGGATAAATCTCCGAAGGGAAGACCTTAATGATGCAATGGATACATTAACTGACAGAGAAGTAGCAGTCCTTAAGTTAAGGTTTGGATGGGATGAAGGAAGAAAAAGAACTCTTGAAGAAGTAGGACAAGACTTTGGAGTAACAAGAGAGAGGATAAGGCAGATAGAAGAGAAGGCTTTAAGTAAACTAAGAGAGAATAGAACCCTTATGGAAAGAACAATGGGAACATACTAAAATCAACATATACCATAATTTCCTAAAAGTGTTACATGTTCTATTTAATGGAAAAACTTCTACAATATCTAATAGACAATAAGATTTATAAACCCACATAAAGAACTTCTTATCATGAAAATACGCCAGCCTATAATAACATTTGTAGGTCATATTGACCACGGAAAAACCTCTTTGCAGGATTTTATTAGGCAGAGCTCTATTACTAAAAGCGAGGCAGGAAAGATTACGCAGCATATCGGCTCAAGCAACATTCCTTTAGAAACAACAAAAAAACTATGTGGCAATCTTTTAGACACATTAAAATTAGACCTCACTATCCCTGGCTTGTTATTTATTGACACTCCAGGACATGCAGCCTTTACCAATCTCAGAAGAAGAGGTGGAAACTTAGCAGATATAGCAATTTTAGTCATAGACATAAACGAAAGTGTAATGCCACAAACATTGGAATGCATTGATATACTAAAGCAGTACAAAACGCCTTTTATCATAGCTCTAAACAAAATAGATTTATTGCAGGGCTGGCAGTCAAAAAACACATTCTTGATTCAAAACATACAATCCCAATCAGAAACAATACAAAAAATTCTTGACACTAAGCTTTACGAATTAGTTGGAAAACTCTCAGAACTCAACATCAATGCTGAGCGTTTTGACCGTGTGGAAGATTATACTAAACAAATAGCTATTGTGCCAACATCAGCAAAAACAGGAGAAGGAATTCCAGAGTTACTGATGGTCCTGACAGGACTAGCTCAAAAATACCTGGAGCAAAGCCTTAATGTAGATGTTGATGGTTTTGCCAGAGGTACAGTATTGGAAGTAAAGGAAGAAAAAGGTGTTGGAAAGACATTGGATGTTATAATCTATGATGGGACATTAAAACAAAACGATACTATAGTTATAGGAACCCTGGCAGAGCCTGTAACAACAAAAATTAAATCCTTGCTGGAACCTTTGCCATTAGGGGACATTAGAGACAAGAAAACAAAGTTCCAGTCAGTAAATCATGTTTCAGCAGCAATTGGTGTCAAGATATCTGCTCCGGAAATAGACGAAGTTGTTGCAGGAATGCCGTTAAGGTCTTGTTCAATAAATGAAGTAAAAAAAGTAAAGGAAGAAATAAAAAAGGAAATAGACGAAGTAATAATTGAAACAGACGCACAAGGAATAGTGATAAAAGCAGATTCATTAGGCAGCTTGGAAGCTTTGCTTAAACTATTAAAAGAAAAAAACATAGAAGTAAAAAAAGCATCTATCGGGAATATTACAAAAAAAGATGTTTCTGATGCATCCATCAGCTATGAGCAGGACCCGTTGCATGCAGCAATTCTTGGATTCAATATTGAAATTCCGCCATATATCAAGGAAAAAAATGTAAAAATTCTTACAAACAATATAATCTACAAATTAATTGAGGATTTTGAGAAATATCAGCAGGAAGAGAAAAAACGCCTGGAAGGGAAGAAAATTGAATTCCTTGTCAGGCCATGCAAGCTCCAGATAATGAAGGGCTATATCTTTAGGCAGAACAATCCTGCTGTTGTTGGTATGGATATCCTTGCAGGCAATCTGAAAGTAGGAGCCCCATTAATGAAATCCGATGGGATTGCAATGACTGAAGCCAAAAGCATTCAGCATGACAAAGAAACCATAGAAGAAGCAGAGAAAGGAAAACAAGTTGCTGTCTCATTGCCCAAGGTAACAGTAGGCCGGCAGATAAATGAAGGAGATATTCTTTATTCTGCAGTTCCGGAAGAAGACTTTAAAAAACTAAAAGAGCTAAAAAAGTACTTATCAGAAGAAGAAAAAGAAATTCTAAAAGAAATCGCGCAGATAATGAGGGCTAAGAATCCGGTTTGGGGTATATAAAATGCCTCAATTAAAAATATTAAATACCAAAGAAATAAAGCAAATTCTCAAGTTAATAGAAAACCAATGGAATGCTAAATTAAAGCTGGATTATGCTTTTCTTAAAAACAACAAAAGCAGAGTTTTTATTGTTAATAAGGATATTTCAACAATTGATTTGGAAAAGTTAAGGATTAATTCTATTGGCATGTATTTTTGCGAAACAAGAAACAATGAAATAAGATTAAGTATTGAAGGCTCACAATTAGTAGGCCCAAAAGCCTCAAAAAATATTATAGAAATTGATGAAGAACAAACAAAACAATGGCTCAAAGGAGAAGATTTGGAAATCATGAAAATTCGTGAATTTTCAGGATACCAAAAAAGCGAAGTTTTTTTGAGTATTAAAGAAAATGATTATTCCGAGTTTTTAATAATAAAGCACAACAATTATTTCTTAGGGACCGGGAAATACAAAGAAAACAAAATATTGAATTATGTAAGTAAGAGCAGGAGGATTAATACTAACTCTTAGCAGTCTTTAGGTATAAACCATGTGAAGATAATGTGTAATCGTCATTTAGATGAACCCAATAAGCAATTTTTCCTTCTCCAATCTTTTCTATTCCCTTTTCAGGTGGCCATCTGGTTAATAAAATTCCTCCAAGTTTCAAGAAAGTGCTATAGTGATCCAATGCTCCTTTTAAATCACCGAATTCCTCCCTAAATCTTTCCCACCCCTTCATCATAAGTGCAGAGATGCCATTTTCTACCATTCTAGTGATATTAGGACCAACCTTCATAGCTTCAGCTCTAACCAGATGAATTTCTCTTTGAGAGTCTCCAACACTATACTGGATTCTCGTAGTATCACCATCCACATTAATACCTTTTACCTTAGATCCAAATGTCTCAAGTTTCCTCAATATATATGAAAGATTTTTTTGTGTCAAAAGAGGGTCTACCATAATATGGGTTCTTGCACCAAAAAGCATTCCGTGCTCAACATCATCATATGCTCCTAAATCAACACTAGGGTAAGTTTCTCTATCTGGATTTGCTGTAGAAGTTTTTATTATTTCATATGCAAATGGCTTATCAATAATATCTTTAATAGCATTAGCTAAAAAAACTCTTTCCCCTCTACTTACACCTACATCAGCAAGAAGTTCTACTAATTCAGATGTGTTTCTACCATATAGAATATGTTGTAAACCTTCATCTGTCAATGTAGGATTCTCTGTAGAGGATATAAGCTCTCTGTCGTGCATATCAACTAACATTTCCAGTACCGTTGGGTTAGTAGATGAAATTGGTTTTCTACCCCACAAATCCATATACAATTGTTCTTTTGATAAAGCTTGGTTCATATAACCTCCAGATATAATTTACATTCAAATTCTATAATCAATATCTTATTACTTTTTAATCTTTTAATGAATCAGGCCAGCTAAATAGGTAAAACACTCCTACCAACACCAAAAATCTCATCCAAAATTGGCCCATAGTGAGTTACAGATTCCCTTCTCTTTTTAGATACTATCTTCCGTTTTTTTTCATGTTCACTATGACTTTCCATTCCCTTTTTTATCTCATTAACAAAATATTGACCCCTATCAACAATCTGAATCTCCCTTATACATGGTTCGTATCCCGAAGTTCTAACTCTTACTACAACATTTTTAGCTCTGAATCCGTTGGCTTTTGGATGCTCATAATAATCTTTGGTATAGAGAAATTCAACTTGCGAACCTTGTATAGGGGGATTGCCTTTCAAAAATTCTTCCAAGGCATTCACATCTTCTATAGTAGGAACAACTGACCTGTGTGCTACCCAATCAACTATTATATCTGACACACTATCATCTTCAGGGTCTCCGCCTTCTTTAATTTTCCCTTTAGGCGTACCAAGCTTATCCAGCAATTTAGGTGCCAAAGATTGTTTTAACCTGTAGCTGACATGAGTAGGTGCTGAACTCATATAATCTCCCAAATTTGGTTCACCAACTACTTCATCTAACACTACATGGACTTCAGTAGGGACTATCAATGGGACTAATCTAACAAGATCTTCTAAGAGCATACCTCCCCTATAAGGATCTAAATCTCTGCCTGCAAATTCTGCTAAATCAGAGTCACTAAAATAAAAAAATCTGGATTTCTCAACTTCAAATTCTCTGGCTCCTTTTTTAGATAAATTCCCCCTATGCCGTTCAATGAATCTCCCCATATGTTCATATGTTACATATTCATCAATAGTGGTATGGCTTGAACGTTTTTGAAATAATTCATATGGACTCAGCCCCAAATCTATAGGTACTATACTTTCAACATCTTCAGCACCATGAAATGCGCCATATACTAACATTATAACTCTTCTTCTCGCTCCATGGTATATATGATCATTAAGAGCCTGGGCAAATGGATATGTAGAAGCATCCAAAGCAGAATTTTTGGTTTGAACTTCAGCTCTTGCTCTCCTTCTTACATCAGGACTAATGTTTCTAAGATCACCACGCAAAAAACCTTCCCTCATACTTTCAATAGCAAGATAAGTAGCAGAATCATCAGGAAAAAAATGTCCCATGGGATTGGGTTCAGGTAAACTGTATCTTGGCATTTTTACATATATTCAATATATTTAATCATATATAAATCTTTCTATTTTTATGCTACTTAAAAGTAGTGTCAAATGAGAAATTAGGAAGGTATTGGACGGAATTCTGCTGGAACTAAGTTGCCACCAACAATTCCTCCAATCTTAAATAAGCTAAAAGTGCCTCTATTCAAATCAACTTTATTTTCTTCTGGATTTAAAAAATGATTCCTATAAAGCCTCTCGAAAACCAATACATCTCTGTAATTATCTAGTTTTCCGCCATAGGTATTATCAAGGCGCTCCCACCTGTCCTTGTATACTGTATCATTGTCTGTGCCTCTTGAAATTGGGCCTCTGCCTGTAACTACATCAAGATGCTCTGGTCTTCGTTCCTCTATAAGTTTCAGTTCATCTTGAATACCATACCTATCTCCATCCATCAACTCCGTTTTATAATCCAACCTTAATTCCTTTAATATTGCCAGGCTTCCCTCTATGATATAATCTCTCGCAGTTAAAGATGCAAGCAAGAAAGCATATGCTCTTGGATTTCTATTTCTTGCCACAAATGTTGCATGGCCATACTCATTGACTGCAGAATCAAGGTGATGCAGAACAATGGAATTTCTATAAACTAGATTGAGCTTATTGGGTCTGGGCATTTCCCCTGCACTAAACCTAATATCTTCTCCATAATTTTTTACAAACCAAGGATCTTCTCCAAACTTCTGTTCCAACTCTTCAGCTTCATCCGCACTGAATCTTGGGTGTCTTTCTCTGGATAACACTTTCCTGTCCAAGGCTCTTCCATAAACTCTCATCCAGAAGTAATCCAATGGTTCCAGTTGATTTGAGCCCACTTCAAGAATTTCCATAACTCTTTCCTGATATGGTCCCCCTCCTAATATCTTGCTGCCAGTATACCTCTGATGCATCCTGTCCATAGACCCGAGATAATAAATAACTTCAACATGCCTTGTAAGCCAGTCTGCAACTCCCAAACCAATTGCAGCTTCTTTAAATAATCTATCACGTTCCACCATGCTAATACTATATCTGCCTATTAGTCTTTCAATATGTGCTGCACTTTCTCTCTCAAGAATATGTACTAACTTTCCTCTTTCTTCTATAATTAGGCCTCTGAGACGGTCAGCTTCTGGGGAATAATCACGGCCTGGTTGTCTTATAGTCCACAATTCTCTCCTTAAATCATTTATAGGCTGGTAATCCTCTTCTACATCATGCCATATTAAAGCAACAATCAATCCAAGATTATGTATTAAAGTATCATCAACATCAACCCCATACCTTTCAGCAACCTCGGGGGATATGTCAAGATGTGCCCTTATCATATCATGGGGATGGTCTACATAAACTCCTCCCATCCACCTAGATTTCCCCCTTTGGATTACTGAAGAATTACTTTCAGCATTTTCAATAAAAGCAATCTCTGACCTTGAATATCCTAAATCAGAAAAAGGAAACAATCTACCTAAAGGACCAAGTCTATAACCTGATTTAAGCTCAATTACTCTCTCATCCAGAGAGGCATTACTTTCTGGCATGTTTATCTTCCCTCAAATTTTACAATCTTCTAACTATACACCCCTTTTTTTAACACAGAATCTAACTATTTACTCTCACTTAGCACCTATGTAAAACCTTCTTCTTTTAAAAACCTATCTTTTTTCAATAATAATCTTAATCTTATTATATTTTACCTTCAAAAACTCAACCAAATCCTTATTCAGCTCAAAAGCAGCCTTATCAGCATTAATTGCAAAAGTCCTTTCAGAAATAAAATCACTTTTCCTGATAACTATTTCCTTATCAGAATTAAAGTCAGGATTAATCTCAGCATTGATCTTTTCAACAATATTTTCATTATCGGAATTCTCTATTGTCTCTATAATTATTGTTATTTTTTTATTATTGTTTTTTAACGATTTAATGAACTTCTTCAATTCCAGCAAAGAAAAATCAGCCTTAACCCCAACAATACAATCACCTTTCAAACTCAATTCTGAATCTTTAGTAAACTCCAATGTAGTCTTATGTTTAGCAATAATATTCTCATGCCCATAACAACTAAACGAATATTTCATTTTTACACTTAGAATTAAAATCTACTTTAAAATATCTTCTATAGGCTTGCTCTTTACAGCTTTTTCCCCAGAGCCTTTCATATCTTTTGCCACTTTTTCCAGATCAACACCCAGCTCTTTTAATGATTTTATGTGCATCTGCATCAGCTGCTCAACTATCTGCAAAATCCTTAACATCTCTTCCCTTTCCTTTGCCAGCGTTGTTAATGAGCCCTTATGGAACCCAACCTGTTCTTCATTGCTTGCGCCCTCTTTTTTTGCCATATAAAAAGTGAATTTTTACTATTATATAAACATGTCGGAATTCAAAGAATTCCGAACATGCTCAAAAACCGAGTCGTGAATTCCCATTTTCTTGAAAATGGGCGTTCAGCACTGTTGGTTTTTGACATGTCGGAATCAAAAACCAATCAATAAACTTTTAAAACATCCAGATTTCTTCTGTCAAATGGAAGCATACATTCAAAATAATGATTTAATAAAACAAGAAGAATGGGAAAAACTCATAGCTTCTATAGAAACCAAATACGATAGTTTAGAGACTAACAAGGAAAGAGCAAAAAGAGCAGTAAAGGATTTAATAGAAAAAGCAATAACTAACAGAGTGCAAAAAGAGCCTTTCGGAATATTATTTTCAGGAGGAGTAGACAGCACCTTAATAGCTTTTTTATGCAAAAAACACAACTATGATTTTACTTGTTTTGCGATTGGACTGGAAAACTCGCAGGATATAGAACAAGCAAGAAAAATAGCAGAAAAATACAATTTTAATCTGAAGTACAAAATATTTACCTTGGAAGAGCTTGAAGAAACCATAAAAAAAACCATAAAAATACTGCAAACCGAAGAGATAGTATGGGTTTCTGTCGGATCTGTAGTATATGCCGCTTTGCAGCTGGCCTTGCAGCACAACATAAAAACACTATTTTCCGGTTTAGGAACTGAAGAGATATTTGCAGGCTACCAAAGGCATGAAGAAGCTTTAAAGAACAATAATCTTGAAGCAGTACATAAAGAATCCTGGAATGGCTTAAAGAATATGTGGACTAGAGATTTATTGAGAGACAATAAAATTGCAAAACATCTCAACATAGAATTAAAAACGCCTTATATGGATTTAGAGGTAATAAAAGCAGCAATGAATATTAATCCGATGCATAAAATAGACAAGACAAATAAAAAAATAATCCTAAGGGAAATAGCAGAAGATTTTGGCCTTGATAAGGAATTTGCCTGGAGAAAGAAAAAAGCAGCACAGTATGGCAGTAATTTTGTAAAAGGCATAGACAAACTAGCAAAAAAATATGGATTTGAAACAAAAAAAGAGTATTTGCAGAGTTTGTTATGAACTAGTTCATCCTTAATTCTACTATATCTTTATCCTGTAATGCATGTTCTAACTTGACAATTTTTTGTCCTGCAAAACGGGCAGATTTTCCAGTAATTTTAGCAAACTTAAACTTATCCACAAAATCCTTGTGTAATTTAGAGCATAGATCTTTAAGAGTGCATCCCTGCCACATTATCAAAGGCTCTTCCATATCTGCCTGTTTATTGAATTCTTTAAGATAAATCCTTATAACTTTAAGCCCATTATAAATAAGCTCTTTAAGCTCATCAATCCCTAAATTTTTCTCAGCTGAAATGCATAAATCAGGCTTTATTTTATCTTTGATTTTCTTAAGCCGGTCTTTCCCAACCATATCTATCTTGTTCAAAACAACTATCGAAGGAAGATAAGTCTTATTGGCCTCAATGACATCAATCAATTGGTCAGCATTTATATCTTCCCTAACAACAATATTCGCATTGACTATCTTGAATTCTTGTAGGATCCCTTCAATAGTTTTCCTGTCTATTTTCTTTAGCTTTACAGTTGTGCCTACTGTTATCCCGCCTTTAGCTGTTTTAACAATCTTGACATCCGGAAATTTTTGATTAATCCTCACACCCGCATCATAAACTTCTTTTTTCAAAGCCCCATAATGTTCCGGGTGGAAAGCATCTATTAAAAATAGAATAAGATCAGCATTCCTGATAATTGCCAAAACTTCTTTCCCTCTTCCGGTTCCTGCAGCAGCACCATGTACAACTCCTGGAACATCAAGAACTTGTATCTTTGCATATTTGTAGCTCAATACTCCTGGGATAACAGTTAAAGTTGTAAAGGCATATGCTCCCACAGGAGAATTTGCATTCGTCAGCTTATTCAATAATGTACTTTTACCAACAGATGGAAAGCCAAGCAAAACAACAGTCCCGTCCCCGGTCTTCCTTACAGAATAACCTTCTCCCTTTTTCCCTCCTGAACGGGCTTTCTGCTTTTCCTTAAGCTTCGCAAGCTGTGCCTTATACAGCCCAATAGCATGCTGTGTTTTCTTATTGTACTTTGTTTTGGATATTTGCTCCTCTAATTCCTTTATCTTCTCTGCTGTAATATCCCTTTTTTTTGTTTCAGGCTCTTTATCCATTTTATTATAGTATAAAATAATCCTAATAACTATAAAATACTTATCAATTTCAATTCAGAAATAATATTTACTTTTTACCTTTGCTTAGATTATTGTACAGGCTCATAAGCTCTTTATATATCTCTTTTTTCTCCATATATTCCAGCCCGATATATAGGTTCCTGGTTTTTGAATAGAACTTCTTTGCTGTGGAAACATCATTTTTTTGCAGTGCATCATCAGCTTTTAGCAATAATTGATGGCACTTGGCAAATGTTCTGCTTTTGCCTTGCCTATTTTCCTTTATCTCCTTCTTTACTTTTGCTTCTGGAGTTATTTTCTTTTCTTTTCTGATAAATCTTTTAATAATTCCCGGTTTTTTCTTCTTGTTCTGCTCAAAAATCTCTCCAAGCTCTTTTAAGCTCTTTTCCAGGTCATGCTCTTTCCCTACTTTTGCCTTTTCCTCTTTTTCTTCCCTATTCTTCCTTTCAGCCTCTTTCTGCTTCTCCTCTAATTCCTTCTGCTTCCTCTTCTCCTCTCCTTTTTTCTCTCTTAGCCTCTCTTCTTCCTCATATTGCCTTTTCCTTTCCAGCTCTTTTCCTCTTTCTTCTTCCAGTCTCTTCCTTTCCTCAAGCTCTTTTTGTCTTCTCTCTTCTCCCCTCTTCTTCTCTCTTTCCTTTTTGTCTTTCTCAGTCTTGACTAAACCCATGCTATGAAAGAAATTAAAAACTTTCTTTCCTCTTTCTTTCCTCTTGTCTTCTATTAATTTTATTTTACTTGTTTTTTCCTGTGCTTTCCTCTTTTCCTCTGCTTCTTCCTGAACTTCTGCTTCTATAGGAACATCCTTAGGCTTTTCTTTCTCTAATTCTTTTTCTTTCCTAAGCTGTTCTTCCCCTATCTTCCTCTGCTCTGCCTCTTTTAATTCTTCTTCTTTTTCCAAGGCTTTTTTCTCAATATCTTTTGGCTTTTTCTCATTAAATCTGAAAATAGATGCTATATAGCTCAAACTACCTTCCTCTTTTTTCTTAGCTCTTAATGTTTCTCTTGCATTCTCTTGCTCATCTTCTGCTCGTTTAATGCTGTTTTCATGCCTCTTTAATGATGCGTCCTTGGCATCAATTTTTTTCTTTAATTCCTTAATGCTGTTTTCATGCTCTCTTATATGGTCATTAATCTCGTTTTGCTCCTGGATGATATCCTTGCCCATGACTCCCTTTCCAAGGCCTTGTTTTTTCTCATTAAACTCTTTTTCCAGCTCCCTTTTTTCACTCTGAAGATTTTTAAGATCATCTTTTATCGTCTTCTCTCTTTCACCTTCTTCCAGCTTGTATTTTGCTTTTAATTCCAGTTTCTTCCATTTCTCCTGCTCTGTCCTTTCTTTTGGGCTCATACCTTCCAGTTCGTTTTCAAGCCCTTCAATTTCATTGTCATACTCTTGTTTTACTTCTTTTCTTATCTGGCTTTTTTCTTTTAACTTAGTATAATGCTTCCTTTTCCACTCATCCAGCTTAACCTTATGCTCATCATCAAACTTTTTCTTGTTTCCAATGCTATCCTCATATATCTTAAACAAGGTCTTTTTCTCATTTTTCAGGCCTTCTATATTCTTTTCCACATGCCTGGCTTCGGTTATTAACTCATTTTTTTCAGAAACATCTTCCTTGATTTTTTCCTTTATATCGCTAATCCTGTCACTCTTTTCTCTTATACTTTTTTCAAGCCCTTTAATTTCCCCGGTTATCCTGCTTTTTTCCTGTTGTTTTTTTATTCTCTCTTCTCCTCTATTTTTTATTTCCAATTCTCTGAGTCTTTTATTCTCTAATTGCTTCTTTATCCCTTCATCTTCCCTCCTCTTTCTCTCAACCTCTCTCTGC
>CAYXMT010000013.1:0-19688 GCA_964466175.1 uncultured Methanosarcinales archaeon
AAGACAAAATAAAAAACTCTAAATTAAAAGTCATTATTGACCCTAATGGCGGTACCGGAATAATTGCCAAACAGATTCTTGAAAAACTCAACATAAAAGTCCATGGAATTAACATGGAACATGGCATCTTCAACAGAACAATAGAGCCTGATGAAGAATCGTTAATTTACCTGGCAAACGAGGTAAGAGACAAAAACTATGATTTTGCTGCTGGCTTTGATTGTGATGCAGATAGAGTAGAAGTAATGACAAGCAAAGGCCTTGTTTCAGGTAATCAATTATTAGCTTTAATCGCAGATGAGATATTAAAAAGCGCAAAAAATAAGGTTATTGTAGTAAATGACGCTACTTCAGGGATTGTAAAAGATATTGCAAAAAAGCATAACGCAGAATACATTGAAACACAAGTTGGAGAGATAAATGTAGTCGATAATATGTATAAATCAAAAGCTCTTATTGGTGGAGAAGGAAGCAGCTCTGGAATCATCATACCAAATTCAAGATGCAGGGACGGCATCTTAACTTTAATCTATTTGTTAAAAATTATGGCTAATAAGGAAAAAAACCTTAATCAATTAATCAAAACATTACCGGAATACTGCTACATAAAGAGAAAAATTAATATTGATTCAAAAAAATACAGTAAAATTAAGGGAAAACTGATAGATTTTTACAGAAAAAAATACAAAGTAAAAGACTCTAAAGAAGGCAGTTTGAAAGTAACTTTAAAAGAAAATTCATTTGTTTGGTTCAGAGTATCAAAAACAGAGTCAAACATATTAAGAATCATTGCAGATTCGCCAAAAAAATCCCGTTCAGAATCAATAATTAATGAGGCTGTAAACTTAATAAAAAACAAGGCCTAATAAAATGCCCAAAGATAATTTATGCAAAAAATGCAGGAAAGAAATGGAGTTTTTACGGGAAGAAATAATTGCAGGAACTAAATATGATATACTAAAATGTAAAAAGTGCCAACGCCAGATAGCAAGGGCAGAAAGTTAAGATTTCTACAACAACCTTTATAAAATTATTATAGTTAGTTAGGATTATGACAAAAGTATATATGCAAACTCATGGCTGCAGTGCCAACTTTGTGGATTCTGAAATAATGATGGGCATTTTGGCAGAAGAAGATTTTAAGCTGGTTGAAGACATGGAAAAGGCTGATGTCATTGTGCTCAATATCTGCACTGTCAAAGGGAATAATATTGCCTTAAAAGAAATAAGAAACTTTACAGAGCAATTCCCTAAAAAAAAATTGATTATTGCCGGATGTATTTCTAAAGATATCGTACCTAGAATAAGAAAAATTAACCAGGATGCGAGCTTGATTAACACCCATAATATTAATAGAATAAGGGATGTAATTGAAGAGGCATTGCAGGGAAATATCTTAGAAGCGCTTACACAGGAAAAAATAATTAAGGCAGATTTGCCAAAAATTAAAGCCAACAAAGTTATTGGAATAATACCAATAGCCTCTGGCTGTTCAGACCATTGCGCTTATTGCTCTGTCAAGCTGATAAAAGGAAATATTTTCTCTTACCCTCAGGAATCTATCATAGACAGCGTAAAAAGAAACATAGACCAAGGTTCTAAAGAAATTTGGCTAACCAGCCAGGATAATGGAGCTTATGGTTTAGACACGGGAAAAAGAAAACTTCCGGACTTGTTGAATGAAATTCTTGATAATGTACAGGGAGATTACAAAATAAGATTAGGGATGATTAATCCAAGGCATGTCATGGCTATGAGTGATGATTTAATCCAAATATACCAGGATGACCGCATATTTAAGTTTCTCCATATCCCTATTGAATCAGGCAACAACGAAATACTGGGGAAAATGAAAAGAAAATACAATGTCCATGAGTTTAAGGAAATCATCGCCAAATTCAGAAGATATGTCAAGGACATCACAATAGCAACTGACATGATTGTTGGCTTTCCAGATGAAACAGAACTGCAATTCCAGGATTCTTTGCACTTAATCCAGGATATAAAGCCGGATGCTGTCAACATTGCAAGGTTTTCTTCAAGACCGCATACCGCAGCAGCAAGAATGAAGCAAGTTCCAGGCAATATAAAAAAAGAGAGGAGCAAAGTCCTGACAGAGCTTTACATAAATACTGCCCTAAAGAAAAACAAAGCATGGCTTGGGTGGACAGGCAAAGTCATAATTGATGAAGTTGGAAAGGATAAAACCTGGGTTGGAAGGAATTTTGCATACAAACCAATAATTTTAAAGGGAAAATTTAATTTAGGCCAGGAAGTAGAAGTTAAAATAAAAGACTGCAGTGCTTATGACCTAAAAGCAAATGTATTGTAAAAATTTATAAACTTGTGTAGTTACTAATTTTCTATGGTCAAAAAAACGAAAATTTTGCTCGTAATAGGCGATGATAAGGATTTTGATACATATATCAAGTTTATAAATCAAAAAAGGTTCTTTTATGGCAGCAAAGTAGAAGTCAAACATGTAGATTATTTATCAGTATTAAAGAAAAAGCTGCCACATATAGCATCTAAGCAAATAATAATTTTCCCTTGTTTCCCTTTTGAATACTGGGACAAGTACATCGAACCGAAAAATTACCGTGGAGTTTATGGTAACAAAAGCTTTTACACCAAGTTCGTCAAGTTCTGGAAAGTCATTGAACAAATTATTGAAAAAGAATATAAGGGAAAAAATATTGTTTACATAAACCATCCAAAAAATCTGGCAAAAGACCGTGATAAGGAACTAACCAAGAAATTAGTTTCTAAATCCAGAGTTATGGTGCCTCAAACATTTTATTGCAAATCTACAAAAGATATACTTGGATTAATGGAGCATGGCTACAAACTCTTTATCAAGGTAAGATTTGGTTCCATGGGCAAGGGGATAACTTGTTTAGAGAAAGGCAGATGGCTTACAAACTTCCGCTTCAGGAACAGCAAGATTGTCAGCAGGAAATCAGATTATGGCTGGAAATTTATTGAGATTACCAATAAACCTTCTTTTTTGAAGCAATTGCTCAAACAGGACATACTGATTGAGGAAGCAATAAATCCTTTGCTAATACAGGGAAGAAAATTCGATTTAAGGATGTATGTTTATAGAGACAAAGTATTATATATTTACGGCCGAAGCAATGATGCAGAGGCTGTTACAACAAACATTTCCCAGGGAGCAAAAGGGGAAAAAGCAAGCTTCGTCAACTTATTGCCAAAAAAGCAGCTTGAAGCAGCAAAGAAAGCCGCAATCAAGTCAATTAAAGCTCTTGGATTAAAGTTTGGCGGCGTGGATATAATGTTGTGCGCTGACAAAAAAAGTGCTATGTTTATTGAAGTTAATACCTTTCCAGGATTTCCAAAAGTAAAAAGATTTAATTTAAGCAAGTATTTAATTAAAGAAATAATAAAAGATTACAAATGAAAATAAGAAAAGCTACGATTAAGGACCTTGAATCTTTAAAGGAAATAAAGATACTGTCCAAGATGGAAGAAGCAAGGCATGGTAACACACTAAAACCCATAGCTAAAACAAAAGAGGATTACATTTCTTATCTAAAGACAGATTTAACCCGTAAGACCAGAGCAGTTTTTATAGCGTTGGAAAGCAAAAAAGTAGTTGGGATGATATTAGCCCAGTACTTTGATCCTTTGGTAATCTCAAAATTCAAGAGAAAGGGTTACCTAAACAATCTTTATGTTCTTAAAGAGCATAGGAATAAAAATATTGGGAAGAAGCTTATTGCACGTGCATGGAAATGGCTCGATGACAAAAAAGTGGAATTTGTAACATTAGAAGTGCATGTTGACAACAAAGGCCCAATAGCGCTTTACCACAAGCTTGGATTCCAGGACTACACAATAAAGATGTCTAAGAATATTTAGTGTTATTTCTCTAGAGTAGTTAAAATAGAAAGGTTTATATAGTCGATTTTATAGTTATAGGTATTATGGCAAAAAAAATTGCAGTTATAGATTTCCCTTTAGGAGAAAATGTTACAAGCCATTTTGTAGGTAATGGTGCTGAAGGACAAGGAGGCTTAGTCACTAAAATAGAAGAAAACGGTTTTGAAGCAGACTTAATAAACTATAAAACTCTATCTTCAAATCCAATAAATCCAGGAGATTATGCAGCTGTTTTTTTTTGCATCAGGATGGACACACATAAGAGACCCAGATACACGAGAACTTAATTCTGAACTAGAATCCACATGCAGATTATATGACGCATGCATTGATCAGGATATTCCTGTAGTGGCATATCCGCATGGAAGCCAAATTTTAGCAGTTAGTACTGGCGGAGATTATTTCAATTTAGGTGAAAGGGGAATTCAGGCTAGAACAAGAACAAAACCATTTGGAGGATATACTCCAGTTGATGAAAATGCACAAAGTCATTGGTTGTTAGATGGTATCTCTGAACAAGATTTACAAGTTGAAGATTTCGCTAGAGAATTCAGAAAATATGGAATTAGTTTAACAGGAAGTGATTTCAAACAATTAGTTTTGCCCGACAATGAATCATCTGGTCCTGCAAAATTCGCTGTATTATTTATGGTGCATCCGGAATATGATGAAAATTTACCAGGATATGGGTTAATGCAAAATGTGTTTGCGAAATTAAAAGAATAAAAGACCAACGATTAAGCAACTTATTTACTATATTTTGGAGTTGTACCTTCATAACCTCCACCCTTAATTCCACTCTTCGCGTATGCTCTTCTGAATAAATTCTTTATTATACGGCCATCTGCGTTCTCATCATGGGCCTGGACACCATAATGCTCTTTCCTCTTCCTTTGGTACATTTCAACAAAATCCTTTTTTGTATGCTCTGATGTTGCTGTTGCAATTTCGTCCAGGTCATTGCCTAATTTACCTTGTTCAATATAGTACTGGTGATGGCCACTAGTCTGCATACTTCCGTTTTCAACAACCCCTTCAAGAGCTATATGGTTTTCTTGCCCACTTTTTATTTTTGCTTCTCTCGCCACGATGCATATGCCTTGTATTTTCCACTGTAGCACCATGCGCTTGAGCATACTGCTGGGCCCCATGACATACTCCTAGAAATACTGCATTAGCATCTAAATTACTTTCAATGAATGCATGCAGTTCTGTATCATACTTTCTTCTTTTTGGAGATCCTGAAGAAATAACATAATTAACTCCTCTGAAAATATCAGTATTGTTTGAGTCATAAGCTTCTTTTAATTGTTCAACTGTTATGGTCGCAACTTTGTGGTCAATGCCCTGCTCTTTTGCTTCATCTTCAACATGCTGCTTTATTTTTCCGACATACTGGCTACCATTATCAACTATCAGCGTCCGCATTGCTCCTGAACCTTTAGCTGGCTCTGCTTTTTGTTTAGCTGGTTTTTTAGGCATAATCCTTAATAAAACCAAGTCTTATATAAATTTATTTCTGCTGTAGAATTCAAACAATCTCTTTAATAACTAAAAGCTCTTTTTCAAACTTCTCACTTGCTTCTTTTCTCTTCGCATACTCAAAAATACCTTTCTTTGTCATAAGGCCGTTTGAATAATCATTATCCTCAGCAACTTTAATGACATGAGGAAGAATCATCTCACTTAAATGAATAGAAGCGTCCCTTGGAATTGCAGATGGAAGGTTATCAACGCAAAAATGAGTTACGCCTTCTACAGAATATGTTGGATTTTCCCAGGTTGTAGGAATGCATGTCTCAATGCCACCGTTAGTGTCACAAGAAATATCTACAATAACTGCAGTTTTTTTCATGAGTTTCAGCATGTCTCTTTTTATAATATGGGGCTCGCCAGGATACCAATCAATAGCATTAACAATAATATCGGCTTTTGGCAGATATTTTTCAATAAAAGCTGTTTTATTCCTGTAAAGCACATTTGCTTTAATTGAACTGTATTTAAGAATTTCCTGAGCACCCTTTGATACCGTGCCCTTTCCAAAAATATAAACATTCACTCCATTCTCAATATTAGATTTTGAAAGGGTAGTGAAAATTTTTTCAACAGAAAAATAATCTTTGCTAGGTTTTAGATATTTTAATTTATTTGAGATGTTGTTTCTTTCAAGGATTTTTCCATACAATCGCAATCCTTCATACATCCCCACAATGCCAGCCTCAACTCCAAGATTGACTAACCTTTCCCCCTTATTATCCTTAATTTCTTCGTAGGCATAACTTGTAGTGTTTTGGTTTAGTAATTTGTTTAGAAGAGGAGGGTTCTGCCCTTTTTCAATATGAAGGTAGCCCATAACAATCTGGTTCTTCCTAATAGTATTAAGTAAGGGCTCTTTTACTCTTACAATCATTTCACTGTCATAGACTGAATCTTTTATTTGTGCACCTGCTTTTTCGTAATCAACATCAGAAAATTTGCATCCAGCTCCTGCGCCTTTCTCAACAAATACTGTGTGTCCTAACTTAGTTAATTGTGCTGCATGTTCTGGAACAAGAGCTACTCTAAACTCATTCTTCTTTGTTTCTTTAGGTATTCCGATTATCATTCTTAAATTGTCTCTTGCTTAATAAAAAACCATGATCCCTTTATAAATTTATATATCAAAGCACACAAAAACAAATTAATTTAATCTGCAACCTAATCAAGAACTAGTCCGCATTTTTTGCAGAAGCTCTCGCCTTTAACAAAATCTATTTCTTCACTTCCACAGTCAGGACAAACGTTAAGTTTCTCCTCATGCTTCAGGCTTTCCATACTCTTATCCACTGCACTCATACGTCTAAAAAAGGATTTAGGCTATATAAAGGTTGTGGAAAATCGTGAGTTGTGAGCGAGTTAGAAAAAATGAGCTCACTCACATATCTCAGGTTTTCGCAACCTCGAAAAATTTGTTTTTCAGCCGGTTGTGGAAAAACTATGGTCAAGAATAAGCCTTGCTCGCATGCTCTTCCTTCCCTATCTTGATTACCTTATCAACAAAACTTTCTATTTTTGTTTCATGGCTAACAACAACAACCTGCTGCATATTTAGCTGATCCAGAACATCTCTTACCTTGTCAAGCTGCTCCGAACTAAAGCCGTCTGTCGGCTCATCCAGCATCAGAATATCTTTTGTCTTTATACCTGAAACTATATCATTGATTACTTTATTCAGCGCTAACCTGTATGACAAAGCAACTGCTGTTTTTTCACCGCCGCTTAGATTCTCCACATAAGTTTCATAGCCATTCTGCTCAATAACCGGAGTAAATTCATCATCCAGTCTTACAGAGATTGTCTCATCCTCAATTAGAACATTAAACCATGTCTTGAATAGTTCATTGAATTCCCTGTACACCTGCAGCATAACATGCTTTTCCATAGTATTCATAAGATTAACAAAATAATTTTCCAGCCAATTCTGCAGTTCTATTAAATAATTCAATTTATTTTTTGCATTGGTTTTCTTGCTTACCTCTTCTTCTAAATTTTTTATTATCCTATTTAAAGAATCTTTTTCTTTTTCTATCTTCACTTTTTCTATATCCAGCTTTTTTTCCTCTGCCAGTGCTATATCAAACTGTGCTTTGACTATTTTATAGTCCTCCTCAACATTTTTCATGGAATCAATGTTCTTATTAAGCTCAATCTTCTTTGTGTTTATTTCTCCAGTCTTTTTCTTTGCCTCAATTTGCGCTTTTTCCAGATTTTCCTTTTCTGCTTTTTTTTCCCGGGAATTCTGCATTTTTAATTTTATAACTTCCATTTTGCTCTCTATTTTCCTTAATTCGTCTTTTTCCTTTTCCATTCCACTCAATTTAGTTCTGGCTTCTTTTTCTCTTTCAGAATATGTTTTTGTGTTTTGTTCAGCCTCAATTATATTCCTAATTTCCCAGTCTTTGATAGAATCCTTGTGATTATGCTCCACCTTTTGCAGGCATAAAGGGCATTTTTCCATTTTGGATACTGTATCAATTATTTCCTCTGCTTTGCCCTTATTAATTTCAAATTCATTCAGTCTTTGCTTTACTTTATCAATTTCCTCATTTAAATTTTTGATGTTTTTTTCTATATCCTGTATTTTTTCTTTGACATTGTCTGCAGTTGTTGTTTCTTCTTTCCCTAAATCCTTTCCAAGCTCAGTAATCTGTTCATTTAACATTAATATTTTTTTGTTATTATTATTATGCTCATTAAGAGTATTGCTTAGCTCCAACTCAAGAATCTCAAAATTTTTCTTTAACTGATTCAATTCGTTGATTTTAGATTCGTATACAGAAATTTTCTCCTTTTTTTTGATTACGTCGTCCCTTGCACTTTCTACCTTAGGAGAAATAAATTTTATTTTCTCATCCAGCTCAGAAGTTTCTTTAGCTACAGAATCCAATTCTTTTTTCTTTTCCTCGAAATCAGAAATAAATCCCTCAAATTCCTTTCTCTTTTCTTTTACAGGCCTTGTGAATACAGAAGTATTCTCTTTTATTTTTTTGTACTTATCAATATTGAATACTTTCCTTAAAGTGTTTAATCTAGCATCCTTGTCTTCTGCAAGAATTCTTTTCATCTCTTCCTGAGGTGTATAAACAGTATATCTGTAGATTAAATCTTTTCCTTTTGAAACCAAGTCCTTAGGGTAGCCCAATAAATCAAAGATATGGCTTTTCATCTCTATTGGACTTAATTCTTTTTTAACATCATTTGTAATTATATAGCCTATCTCTTGTTTAATCCCGCTTTTTCCTCTTTTCAATATCCTCTTTACAATTATGTTTTTCCCGTCAATTTCAAAATTCAGTTCCACAGAACCTTCTTTTTTGCCGTGCCTCAACAAAGAACTAGCAGGCAGTTCAGATGGTTTAGAGCCAAACAAAGCAAATTCAATTGCCAGCAATATCGTAGATTTGCCAGAACCAATATCCCCTGAAAGAAGCAAAGAGCCTAAAGAAAAATCTATTTTTTGGTCAAGATAGCTCCTGATATTATTCAGCTTAATTGATTTAAGTAACATTTTCCCCTTAAACAAGAAATATGACAAAAGTTATAAATTTTTATATATAATCTACTCAACAATCTTTCCCTTCATCTCCTCAATAATCTCAACAGGTCCTGGGTCAGCACGGTTCCATACAGCCAAATAATAACTGACAAAGTCCCCCAAATAAATTGCAGAAAACATTCTTGCCAATAAACTGTCTCCTTCTGTATGCACTTCAATAACATCAACATTGACTTCCATAATCTCTTTGCATACATCCATCCTTTTCTTTATTCTGTCGTTGTCATGCTTATCCCTTAGGATTACAGCAGCAAACTTCCTGTCCATGCCTTTATATCCTGCAATTTCATTGTGATTCATCTCAGAAAAAACATTGTAAAAAGCAGGCATCTTTGCATTTTCATTTATCTGGGTCTTCCACCTGAAAGCTATAGGGCCTAAAGCCTCGGAAGCATAAATTATGGGTATTTTATCCTTAAGTTGTTTAGACAGTTCTTCTCCCATATCATTAAATTTGTCTGTTTGCTTTAAAATGCCCATAACCTCATTCAATTCATCATTCTTTACTCTGATTATATTTGAGTTATGCAGTATTCCTAGCATTGGGAAAAACAAGTAGCCTAGCGCAGCTCTTGGCTGCAAACCAGAAGGAATTTGTATTATCTTCTCGCATTCATCCACTAATTTACCGCCAGAAGTAATTCCAATTATTTTTGCTTTCTTTTCTTTTGCATCCGCAAGTGCAGCTAAAGTCTCTTCAGTATTGCCGGAATAAGACACTGCAAATACCAATGTGTTCTCATCAACAAAGTTTGGAACCTTATAGTCTCTGTTAACATAAACCGGAATATTAGTATTGCTCAGATAAATCTTCAATAAATCGCCGCCCATAGCGCTTCCGCCCATGCCTATAACAACAATATTGCTAATTTCTTCAGAAACAGAAATGCCTTGAGGCAGGCTTAATGCTTCCCTGCATTGCTTGGGAAAATCCCTAATCACCTGCATTATATTCTGGCTGTCTAATGTCATTTTAATTTTGATTTAATTGAGATATAAATAGTTTGCTATTTTCTCTTTCTATTTTTATTATCAATAGTAAATGACAATTTTGCATTTAATTTTGACAATCTTTATAAACCCACTGATATTCCCGCTTATTGAGAAATGTGGGTAGTTGCTTACCTGAATCTCAAATAACATATATAATTTATTATTGAATATTAATGGAAGCTAAAATGGGAATGTATCAGCATATCAGGGAAATCTGGAAAAGACCAAAGGAAAACTTAGGAACTATTTGGCAAAAACGACTTCTAGAATGGAGAAACCAGGATGTTACTGTAAGGATTAAAAAACCTACAAGGATTGACAGAGCTAGGTCTCTAGGCTATAAAGCAAAACAGGGATTTCTGATAGTAAGGCAGCGTGTAGACCGTGGCGGAAGAAAAAGAGAAACAATAAGGCACGGAAGAAGAAGCAAGCACTTTGGACAAAGAAAAGATGTAGACAAAAGCTATCAATCTGTTGCAGAAGAACGTACTGCAAGAAAATATCCTAATTGTGAAGTTCTTAACAGCTATTATGTTGGAGAAGATGGAATCTATTTTTGGTATGAGGTCATTTTAATTGACAAAGCTCATCCGCAAATTCTTGCAGATCCAAGAATAAACTGGATTTTTAAATCCAAGCACAAAGGCAGAGTTTTTAGAGGATTAACAAGTGCAGCCAAAAAAAGCCGTGGATTACGAAACAACAAAGGCAAAGGTGCTGAAAAATTAAGACCCAGCAGGACTGCTAATATTAAGAGAAGACAGCACGATTAAGTAAAATCAACCTTCAAATTCTTAAGCTCTCTTATCATATCTAAGTAGCCTTCTGCTACATCTTTTTGCTTAATCTCATCCATTTTAGCCTTGGCTTTTTGTATAAATTCAGAAATTTCTTTTATCAGCTTCTCTTCACCTTTTATAACAATATTCACATAATTGTCAACAATAAGTTCTTTATTCTCGCCGTTCTTATGGATATTTTTTTCCAGCTTCCTTAAATCAGTTAAAATATCTTCAGCAGCTCCCTCTGAATCAGAAACATCAATTGTTTTGGATATTTCCTTATCACTACCGTCATTAAAAAATATATCTAATTCCATCTTATCATCTTTAGGGAAAAATTTTCCTATCCCTATCTTTTTAATTTCCAGGCCTATTATTTTCATTGTCTTCTCCTTCATCAAACTTAAAGTCTTCAAATAAATGCTCACTATCGTCTTCCTTTTTCCCCTTTACAGTATTTTTAATAAAGCCCCAGCTATAACGTATCACAGTTCCGAGGATTATCAAAACAAGGGCAATTGCAGCTAATGTTGGCCTTGAGGCAACATAGCCTGCTGCTCCTACTACAGCGCCGCTAACAGCAGACATGCTCTCAGCAGTTTTCTTTAATACGTTCCTGTTGTCATCAATTAGGACATCTTTTATTACATTAACCGGCCAAAATGTCTCTGCAGAGCTTTCGTCATCAGCTTCTTCAGCAATCGCATCAGCAGAATCTTCCGGCAATACAATATCATAAATTCCCCGGGGCACTTCTTTTGAAAGGTCTATTGTAATTTTTTCTCCTGGCCCAAGTTTAATTTTTTTGTTTATCAGGTATTTTTTCTCATCACTTTCCAAAACAATTATTATTTCATCATTATAATTAACATTTCCAACATTTTCAACATATACTAAGCTCCCTTCCTGGTCCATTACAATTTTACTTACAATTTCAACTTCGAAGCTGCTTTGCTCTTTGATATTTTCAAATGTAATGAGTAAAGAATAACTTCCGGGTATTTGTATTTCTTTTGTTTTGAATTCAAAATGATTCATGCTTTGAATGTCTTTTTCTCCCACAAGTTCTCCGCTAGGGTCCAAAATTTTAACATGCACCTTGCTCCCGTTTATAGCACGGTCATTATGGTCATAAAGAATTACTCTTGCCTTTAAGGTATCTCCAGGCATTAAAACATTATTTTCAAACTTATTCCCGATTCTTGTAGGTATTGGAATTACCTCAAGATTTGAAATTTTGTCACCATAATTGCCGTATCTGTCAGTTACAACAACAAATATTGGAATTTTTCCTGCTTCAGTATTAGCTTCTAGATTGATTGTATGCTCAAACCTGCCGGAAACAACATCAACAATCTTTTCTTTGCCTCTAAAGGATATTTTTGCTTCACCTTTCTGCAGAAATTCATTGCTGTATTTTTTTACGTTTCCTGAAATAATAATTTCCTCTCCGGGTTTTGCTTCTAAACTTCCATCAATAGTTATATTTAGCTCATCTGCCACAAAAAAATATTCTGACTCTGCACTGTCAACATTTTCCCCATCAGTTGCCTCAAAATTTGACTTTAACCTGCACTGGTCAACCATAGAACCAGCTAAAGTCAGTTCAGGAACAGTCACTTGTGTCCTAAAGTTAGCATCTAAACTCAAAGGTATTGTATAATACTGCAGCCCATAGTCATCGCAAAAGATATGCATATTAAAGAAGCCGTCATAATCCTGATCTAGTTTAATAGAAACATCAGGAGCTAGTTTATCTCCAAGATTATAAATGCCTTGTTCCAGAAGTGTTATGCTTATATCTGCATAAGCAATTGGAATAATGAATAATAGCAGGAACTGTACAATAAATAGCCTCTTTATTTTTTTCATGATGACTTTACGGTAACAACTGATATTTATAGTTTACTGTTAACTTTCCACAATCTTTAAAATACTGCCTATATTCCTGAATCATAGGGGATGGTCATGGATACTAATGGAACTACTGGAACATTCAAGCTAAAAAAAGGCCTTGCAGAGATGCTTAAAGGCGGTGTTATAATGGATGTTGTAAACGCCGAGCAGGCTAAGATAGCTGAGAAAGCAGGTTCTGTAGCTGTTATGGCCTTAGAAAGAGTTCCGGCTGACATAAGATCTGCTGGCGGTGTAGCAAGAATGGCTGACCCAAAGAAAGTAAAAGAGATTATGGCTGCTGTCACAATACCTGTAATGGCAAAAGCACGTATTGGACATTTTGCAGAAGCGCAAATTCTACAATCTTTAGGTGTGGATTATATTGATGAATCTGAAGTCTTAACTCCGGCAAGTGATACTCATATTGACAAACATCCTTTTAAAGTTCCATTTGTATGCGGAGCCAGAAATTTAGGGGAAGCTTTGCGCAGAATAAATGAAGGTGCTGCAATGATAAGGACAAAAGGGGAACCAGGCACTGGAAATATTATAGAAGCTGTAAAACATATTAATTTAATTGATGAGCAAATTGGAGCTCTTAAAAATTTATCAAAAAGGCAATTGCATAAAGAATCACTTAAGCTTAAAGTTCCTTTATCATTAGTAGAACAAACAAAAAACATGCAAAGATTGCCTGTAGTAAATTTTGCTGCTGGAGGAGTTGCAACACCAGCTGATGCAGCATTGATGATGCTTCTTGGATGTGATGGGATTTTTGTAGGCTCTGGAATCTTTAAATCGCAAAACCCGGAAAAAACTGCAAAAGCAGTTGTCGAAGCAACTACCAATTATGACAAGCCGGAAATTGTTGCTAAAGTTTCTCAAGGTTTAGGAGAAGCCATGGCAGGCCTTGAAATTGATAAATTAGAGCTTAAGATGCAGGAAAGAAGCAGCTAAACTGATTAAAATGAAAGTAGGAATTCTAGCCTTACAAGGAGATGTAAGAGAACACATGAACATACTAAGAAAGCTTGATGCAGAACCAATAAAAGTAAAATCTCCAGAGGATTTGACAGATATTGACGCTTTAATAATACCTGGCGGAGAAAGCACAACAATCAGTTTATTAATGAGAAAATATAAACTTGATGCTGCAATTAAGGAAAAACACAAGCACGGACTGCCAATTTACGGAACATGCGCAGGTGCAATAGTTCTTGCAAAAAACATCATAGGCAACAACCAGCAAAAACTTGGATTAGCTGACATAAGCATAAAAAGAAATGATTATGGAAGGCAAATTAACAGCTTTGAAACTGAACTTTCAATAAAAGACATTGGAGACTTTAAAGGAATTTTCATCAGAGCTCCAACAATCAAAAGCTTCTATAACGGCGCAGAAATACTTTCAGAGCACAAAAACAATCCAGTCATGGTCAGACAGGATAATATACTGATAACAACATTCCATCCAGAACTCACAAACGACACCAGAATCCACAAATATTTCTTAGAAATGGCACAAGAATACAAGAAAGTCAGAGATGTGCAAAGGGATATTGAAAAGAGCTAAAAAAAGAAGACAGCAGAGTCTTAATCCCAGCCATATCTTCCTTCTTCATATATATCAGCCGCGTTCTCCCATGACGGATCCACATCCCCCATTCTTGGAGGATTGTTAGGAATTCCAGCATATGGGTCTCTTCCTAGCTTAGCTTTTTTTCCTTTTGAAACTATTTCTCTTGCTCTGTCTACACCTTCTCTCAAGATCAATTCAAGTGTTTTTCTAGTTTTTTCACCAATACCCTTAATATTCAGTTTATTAAAATTCCCATGTTCATGATAAAAAGCAGCCAAATCTACTTCACCTAATGCAGCAATTTTTGTTCTTTGAGCTACATACCATACTTTACTGGGACTGAATGGAGTTTCAACAGCAAAATAATCATCAGCCAATGTCGCATTTGTATATTGTTTATCAGCCATACAATTAATTATTAACATTATTCTTATAAATCTTTCTATTGTAACTACTTAATAATAATTAAACTAAATTTAGCCAACTTCTAAATTCTTTATTTATATACAAACCCCACAAAAACCATACCTTTATAAACCAGAAATACTTGCTAAAACCTAGTATACAAGAAGAATCTACTTCTAGTAGTCTTTAAGTATAACTAACAGATATAGGTGAAAAACAAATGGTATATGGAGATCGAGATTTTGGTGGCGAAGATAGGGAAATGCACAAAGTTACTTGCTCAGATTGCGGTAACGAAGCTGAAGTTCCTTTTAAGCCAAAAGAAGGCAGACCTGTTTATTGTAGGGAATGCTACCAGAAACATAGGAGATTTTAGAATTTAATGATTCTAGTCATTCTAGTTTAAATTATTTTTTTTCTTTATTTTTATTTTCTAATTTAAAACCCAGTATTCCATAATAGAAGTATCAAAATAGTAAATACAAGCAGTCCTGTAATGAAATACATTGGCCTTCCTTCTCTCTCTCTTGGCAGAGATTCCCTAACAACAGTATAAAGTAGAGCTCCCCCTACAATTCCAAGCAGTATTACTTCCCCGGTCTTGCCAACATCAATGAATGATGCTAAAATAGCTCCTAAAAAAGGAGAGCTGGCAGAAAGTGCCCTAAGATAATGGTTTTTTGTATGTCTTCTAGGCAAAGAGTCTATTATGATATGTAATGCTATTGGGATAAACAGCAATACTGCGCCAAGATCACCATTTTGTTCTGTCAGCTTTACTAATAGAAAACCAACAACAAAAAAATAAACAAATGAAGTTAAAGAATGCACAAGCCTATGTTCCTTTCTCAGTGCAGGCCCTGTAAAGTTCTGCCTTATGTACTTCTCAATCAGGTGAAATACTCCAAATCCAAATAATATGGCAAGAAACAATAGTTTGCTTATCTCCATAGACCCAGAATAAATCTCCGGCAGTAAAATAAGGAATATATAGGAAACTGAAACGCCTGCAGAGACAGAAATAAATTTCATCTTATTCTGGCTGACTTTTGAGAAAAGGCCTTCTGTAAAGAAATCAACTATGCTTAATATTAATGCTAAAATATATCCTACTACCATTTTTTATTAAAGTGCATTTGCATTATTTAATATTTATGATTTTTTCTATTCTGGGAAAACCAAAATTATTTAAAATTGAATAAATTGCTGGATTAAGGGGAAAATAATGAAACAATATCTTGATGCTTTAAAGCAAGTTCTTGAAAAAGGTGCAGATAAAAAGGATAGAACAGGTACTGGCACTAAAGCAGTATTCGGAATACAAATGCGCTTTAACATGCAAGATGGTTTTCCTGCTGTCACTACAAAAAAACTGGCATGGAAAAGTGTTGTTTCTGAACTATTATGGTTTATCGAAGGCAAAGGTGATGAAAGAAGACTTGCTGAGATTCTCCATGGCACCAGAGATAAAGATAAAAAAACCATATGGACAGCCAACGCAGAAGCTTCTTATTGGAAAAACAAGGCAAAATTTGAAGGTGATTTGGGCCGGGTTTACGGTGTTCAATGGCGTCATTGGAAAAACTCTGAAGGAAAAGAAACAGATCAATTAGCAGAAGCAATAAAACAAATTAAAGAAAACCCATCCAGCAGAAGAATAATAGTAAATGCATGGAATCCAGGTGAAATTGACCAAATGGCCTTGCCGCCATGCCATACTTTCTTTCAGTTCTTTGTTACTGATAACAAATTATCTTTGCAGATGTACCAAAGATCTTGTGACATGTTTTTAGGAGTTCCATTTAATATTGCTTCATATTCATTGCTATTGCACATGGTAGCGCAAGTTACCAATCTGGAGCCATACGAATTCATACATACACTGGGAGATGCGCATATATACCAAAACCATTTTGAACAGGTAAAAGAACAATTAACAAGAAAACCATTGCCGTTACCAAAACTAAAACTCAATCCAGAAATAAAGAATATTGATGACTTCAAGATGGAAGACATTGAATTAATAAATTACGAACATCGTCCGCCAATTAAGGCACCAATGGCTGTTTAAAATGACAATCTCACTTATTGTAGCAATGGGAAAAAATAGGGTTATTGGCAAGAATAATGACCTTCCATGGGGCAGAAGTTTACCAAAAGACATGAAGCATTTCCATGACATTACTGCAGGAAAACCAGTTATTATGGGCAGAAAAACATTTGAATCCATAAAAAAACCATTATCAGACCGGACAAATATAATTATTACAAGAGATGAAGATTATAAAGTTGAAGGATGTGTTGTTGTTCATTCAACAGAAGAAGCATTAAAAGCTGCTGAAGGCAATGAAGAAGTAATGATTATTGGCGGTTCTCAAATCTATAAAGAGCTTTTACCTAAAGCAAACAGGATGTACCTTACAACAGTAGATGGAGATTTTGATGGAGATACTTATTTTCCTGAATACAATGTAAAAGAATGGAAAGAAACAGCTTATGAAGAGCATAAAAAAGATGCTGAAAACCCTTATGATTATGCGTTTATAACTTTAGAAAGAATTTAATCATTCCCTACAAACACCAGTTTCTTTTGCGATCTTTGCAACTGCTTCTGCAACTTTAGGAACTACATTTTTATCCAAAGTATAAGGCAATATTTTGTCTTTTGTCGGCTCTACACAACTAGCTAAAGCGTTTGCTGCAGCTATCTTCATTTCATTGGTTATTTTAGTTGCTTTTGAGTCTAAAGCCCCCCTAAATATTCCTGGGAATCCCAAAGAATTATTTACCTGATTTGGAAAATCACTTCTCCCGGTTCCTACAACAGCAGCTACTTTTTTTGCTTCATCAGGCATTATTTCAGGATTGGGATTAGCCATTGCAATTACAACAGAATCTTTATTCATAACTTTTAGGTCTTCTGCTGTAAGCAAGTTAGCTTTAGAGAGCCCAATAAAAACATCTGCTCCAACTAAAGCATCTTTTAAAGTTCCTTTTCTGTTTTCATTATTTGTTATTTTCGCCAGTTGTTCTTTGAATTCATTCATGTTGTCTCTCCCTTCATAAATTATGCCCTTACTGTCACAAAGAATTATCTCTTTTACAGGAGTGCAAATATTCTTATCAATATTATGGCAAAGCAACAGTTTAACAGAAGCAGTCCCTGCTGCTCCAGCACCATTAACAACAATCTTAAGCTCCTCTAATTTTTTACCTACTACCTTTGCAGCATTAATTAAAGCAGCCAGGACCACAACAGCTGTACCATGCTGGTCATCATGCATAACAGGAATTCCAATATCCTGCAATGCTGCTTCTATCTTGAAGCATTTTGGCGCGGCAATATCCTCAAGATTAACACCGCCAAAAACAGGTGCTATATTTTTGACTATATTTATAATTTCGTCATCATTCTGGTTCTTAATGCATATTGGGAAAGCATCTATATTTGCAAGCTCTTTAAAAAGAACACACTTGCCTTCCATAACCGGCAAAGAAGCTTCTGCCCCAATATTTTTTAATCCTAACACAGAGCTTCCATCTGAAACAACAGCAACAGAATTGGATTTTATTGTGTAATCATACACAGTTTTTGGATTTGCTGCTATTTCCTTGCAGACTTCTGCTACACCTGGGGTGTAAACCAAGCTTAAATCCTTTTTTGTCTTAACTTCAACTTTTAATTTTGTTGCTAGTTTTCCCTTGCTTTCCTTGTGTAGCTTTAATGCTTCTTCTTTTAGGTTCATTTTATGTCGCTCTAAATTGTATAGCTAAGAAAGAAATAATTGTTCATTTTTAAAGTATTCTATTTATAGAGATAACCAATCAAGCAAGAGCCTTCTCAATAGCACCCTTATCAAATCCCACAATTATAGTTCCATCAATATCTACCACTGGCACTCCCATCTGTCCGGATTTCTCTACCATTTCTTTTGCAGCTTCCTGGTCATCTCCAACATCAATGGCATCAAACTTAATATTTTTTTCAGTTAAAAATTCTTTTACCTTGATGCACCAAGGGCATGTTTTTGTTGAATAAACCTTAACTTTGTGTTCTGTCATTTTTGATTCTCCTCCGAATTTTAATAATATTCTTATAAAATTATCTTTACCGCAATCAATATTATGACTATGACCAGTAATACTATCATTACCGTTTCATGAATGCACATCCCTTCTTTTACTTTACATCCTTGTGACGGACACATAAAAGCCATTTAAAACACCTCACTCAGTTCCTCAATATTGATATTATTTAAATTTTTTGGAAATCAATTTCCAAGAGATTTAAACACGAAAAGTTTACATTAACAAACTTTTCCGCTGTATAAAGTTTTTGTGTGTTACAAACCTATTACTCCCACATATTATAATAAAATTCTGTTGAATAATTAAATATGTCCTTTAACCTATTAATAAAAAGATTTATATTGTTTAGTCTATTGAATTTATTGAATGAAAAAACTTCTATTTGGGACAGCAGGTATTCCAATAAGCGCAAAGGGCTCTGGTACAATAGAGGGTATTGAAGAAGTAAGAAATCTGGGATTAGGCGCTATGGAATTGGAATTTGTCAGGAATATACATATAAAAAAACAAAAAGCTCCTGATGTAAAAAAAGCTGCAGAAGAAAACAACGTTGTTTTATCATGCCATGCCCCTTATTATATAAATCTAAATTCCTTGGAAACAATAAAAATAAAGGCTTCTATGTATAGAATTCTAAATTCTGCAAGAATAGCAAATTTATGTGGAGCTTGGTCAGTTACCTTCCATGCAGGATTTTATCAAAAATCAACAAAAGAAGAAACTTACAACAGAATAAGAAAATCCATTAAAGAAATGTCTCAAAAATTAAAGGAAGGGGGAAATAAAATATGGCTCAGGCCTGAAACAACAGGCAAAGAATCACAATTCGGAAATATAGATGAAATTCTTAAGCTAAGCCAGGAATTTGACAATGTAATGCCGTGCGTTGATTTTGCGCATTTACATGCACGCTCAAACGGAAAATATAATACTTACAGGGAATTTA
>CAYXMT010000014.1:0-18066 GCA_964466175.1 uncultured Methanosarcinales archaeon
CATCTGAGCGAGATTTCCAATAAAAGCAAAATTCCAATTGCTTCTACTTTCAGGATTATCAACAAATTAGTTTCTCTAAAAATTGTGGATGTCACAATAATCGGCAAGATGAAAATCTATAGGATTTCCAAGAATAAAGAAACAATAGACTTAGATTCAAATTTAAATAAAAAATGATTAAGTTAAAAAAAATAAATAGTGTAAGAATGATCATTGCATTAGTTTTATTAATCTGGATAGTAAATGGAGTGAACGCTTTATCGACAAATGGTTCAAATTTAAATAATAATTTTGCTGTCACATCCGGAAAAAATGCTGATTCATCGAGTTCTAACTTTATAAATTACTTAACTGTAGGAGATATAACTGCGACCAGTAACTCTTCCAACTTTAAGACAAATTTAGGATTTATAAGAACTGCGCATTATGTGGATGGTGAAGCGTGTCAGATTAATGCAGAATGTGCAGGTGATTTCTGTTGTAGCAGTGTATGTCAAAGTACTGCGTGTCCTGTTGAGGAAGAAGAAGTTCCTTCCGGAGGGGGTGCTGGTGCTGGTGGCGGTGGGGGAGGAGGATTTATACTTGAGCATTTTATATTAAGTAAAAATTTCATAAAAGCAGTCATTAAGCAAGGAGATACCTATCAAACTTCATTTACCATAAAAAATACCCATACCGGAAACTTAGCATTCAATATAGATTACTCAGAACTGGATGAAATCATGCTGTTAAGTGATACTGAATTTGAGCTTGAGCCTGATGAAGTCCAGATCATTGATGTTATGATATTTGCAGGAGAAGAAAAAATACCGGATGTATATTCCGGGAATATCAAAATAACTGCAGATGATGTTGAAAGATCACTGCCAGTTATAGTTGAGATTCGGGCCAAGAAAGCATTATTTGACATATTAGTCACTGTACCTCCTCAGTCTAAATATGTATTGAAAGATGAAAGTGTAGTAGCAGATATAACCTTAATTAATGTAGGAGATCTCAAACCGGTAGATGTCACCTTGTCCTATTCCTTGAGAGATATTGAAGGGAATGAGGTAGTATTCGGTTTTGAAACATTAGCAGTTTATGACCAAGTTTCCAGGATAAAAGAATTAGAATTACCAAGGAACATTTCAACCGGTACGTATTTGTTTTATTCTAAAGTCACTGTCGGCATAGAAAGTGCCGCATCCGGAGATGTCTTTTACGTAGTGGATGAAAAGCCTGTTTCGTGTTTTGACGGTATACAAAATCAGGATGAAACAGGCATAGATTGCGGAGGTTCTTGTAATGCGTGCAAACGTAAATTTTTATGGGGTATAAAACCATCTTCAATAATTTTCTTCGGATTAATGATTATAGTGTTTGTAATCATAATTTATGCGATTTTGAGAAAATCACCTAAAATGACCCATGCTGAAACATACCATAAAGAACTTCATAAATTATATAATTTCATAGACTCTGCTTTGAATAAAGGCTACAAATCAGATTACATCAAATCATCACTCTTATCAAGAGGCTTATCTCAAAGAGTTGTGAATAAGATGCACCATAAAGTTGTTTCAGACAAATTAGATAAGCTTAAGGAGATAGATGCAGCAAAACCAAAACATAAAATTGAGAAACCTGTAAAAATCCCTAAAAAATTGGAAAGGCAAGTTGATGATTATATTGACAAAGCTCTGAATCTTGGCCACACTCCTAGGAAGATTGAAAAAACACTCATTAAAATCGGTTGGCCTAAAAGTGAAATAAAAAAACAAATTTCAAAAGTACTTAGAATCAGAATGGGAGGTAATTTATAGAACTAGAAGAAAAATAAAGGATATAAGAACAGAGAAGGCCTCAGAACAGAAGGAAGAACTTTCAGAATCATGGTGTAGGTGCCATTTAAACCAAGGTAATCCATATTGATTTTTAAATATTAGTAAAAATGTCTGTATTTGTTTTCTATATTGAAAATAAATTCTCCTATTTGAAAAATACGTTCAGAAAACCGCAAATTATTTATATAGATACAGCTTTTTTTTATAATGCAACAAACAAATATTTCTAATAGGAACTTAACAGGGGTTGGTATCTATGACTAAATTTATTGTGGTAGCTGGAGGTGTAATCTCTGGCGTGGGCAAGGGTGTAACTACTGCTTCTATTGCAAGAATTTTAGTTGAGTATGGATATAAAGTCACTTCTATAAAGATTGACCCTTACATTAATTATGATGCTGGTACTCTAAGGCCGACAGAACACGGAGAAGTCTGGGTTACTGATGATGGTGGAGAGATTGATCAGGACTTAGGAACGTATGAAAGATTTCTTGATGTTGATATTCCCAAGAAGAATAACTTGACAACCGGACAGGTTTACGGAAAAATAATTGAAAAGGAAAGGTCTGGGAAATATCTGGGAAAGACTGTGCAGTTTATACCTCATGTGCCTGATGAAATAAAGGAGAGGGTAACTAAAGCAGGAGAAGGATATGATATTGCGCTTGTAGAAATTGGCGGAACTATAGGGGATTATGAAAATATACCTTTCCTGTTTGCAATGAAAAGTTTAGAGAGAGAAATAGGAAAAGATAATGTTACTTATGTTCTGATTACATACTTACCTGTTCCTTCGCATATAGAAGAGATGAAAACAAAACCTACACAACAGGCAATAAGGCTTTTAGGAGAGACGGGAATAATTCCGGATTTTATTATCTGCAGGGCAAAGAGGGCATTGGATAGTGTAAGGAAAAATAAAATAGAGACTTATGCAAATATTCCATCTGACCATGTTATTTCAGAACCGGATATTGAGACAGTCTATTCCATACCCCTTGATTTAGAAAAAGAGAAGCTTGGATTGAAAATATTGGAAGAATTAAAGCTAAAACCGAAAAAATCTTTGGAGTTAGGTGAGTGGAAAAGGCTTGTTGAGAAGATAAAAAATCCTAAGAAAAATGTAAGGGTTGCTATTGTTGGAAAATATATTGACATTGGAGATTTTAGTTTGGCAGACAGCTATACAAGCATTAATCAATCTTTGATACATGCCGGAGCTGCGTTAAATGTTGGTGTGGATATAAGCTGGGTAGATGCAAAGACATTTGAAAATTCTAAAGATAAGATAAACAGCTTAAAAGATTTTGACGGAGTCATTGTTCCAGGTGGTTTTGGAGGTTCTGGTGTAGAAGGGAAAATAAAAGCAGTTCAATATTGCCGTGAAAATGACATTCCTTATCTTGGGTTGTGCTATGGGCTGCAAATGGCAGTGATTGAGTTTGCGAGAAATATTTGCGGAATGGAAAATGCAAACACAACAGAAAATGATAAAAATACCAAATTTCCGGTAATAGATATCTTATCTTCGCAAAAAGCAATAATGGAGAAAAGTGATTACGGCGGAACAATGAGACTGGGAGCTTATGCTGCTGTTTTAAAGGAGAAAAGCAATGTTTTAGGATTGTATAAGGAAACCAGAAGATTAAAAGAAGATACTGAGAGGGTTAAAAATCTCAGAAAAGATAAAAGCCAGGCATTTAGGTTAGGAGTTTTGGATACCCGGGAAAATAAAAATGTTGTTCTGGAAAGGCATCGTCACAGATATGAGGTAAATCCTAATTTTATTTCCGAGCTAGAGAAAAAAGGTCTTGTGTTTTCAGGATATCATTTGAGGGAAGATGGCACTAAGCTGATGGAGTATGTTGAACTGCCTAAGTTAAAATATTTTGTTGGGACACAAGCGCATCCTGAATTTAAATCAAGGTTGGGAAATCCATCACCGTTGTTTTATGGATTTGTAAAGGCATGTTCTAAATAGGCACATCAAATTAGCATTGCCATAGAAACGTTTATAAAATCACTACTTTTCTTTTTGTGAATAATGGATGAAGAGACTAGTCAAAACAAAGAAGAAGAACAAGAAACTCAATCTCAGGTTTCTAATGAAGAGAAAAAGAAATCATTCAGCTTCAAGCCAGATTTGTCTGGATTAAAGGGACTATATGAAGCACAGTACAAAAAACTTCTGATAATACCTTTTACGCTTCTTTTGATAGCGATATTATTGATTGGTTTCAAGGTAGCTACTACCGGAGATTTTATCAACAGAGATGTAAGCCTTAAAGGCGGTGTCACAGTTACACTTCCCACTAATCAAGAAATAGATATTTTACAATTGGAAAATTCACTTTCTTCAAAATTTCCTGCAAATGACTTATCAATAAAATCATTAAGCCAGTTAGGAAAACAAGTAGGTGTTATTGTAGAGGCTGATATTGGGGAAGAAAATAGGGAAGAACAAATAGAGAGATTAATCAACGAGATAAGCAATTCATTAAATCGAGAGCTGACAGCTAATGATTACTCTATTGAAATTGTTGGGTCCAGTTTAGGCGCTTCATTTTTTAAAGAAATAATCATAGCACTGCTTATAGCATTTGTATTGATGGTACTGGTGGTTTTCATTTATTTCAGGACACTAATACCTTCAGCAGCAGTTATTCTGGCAGTTTTTTCAGATATTTTAATCACAGTGGCAATAGTAAATTTATTGGGCATGAAATTAAGCACAGCCGGAATTGCAGCTTTCCTGATGTTGATAGGTTATTCAGTTGACACAAACATTTTGCTTTCCACAAGAGTGCTGAAAAGGAAGGAAGGGACGGAAAATGAGAGATTCTACGGCGCTTTTAGAACAGGAATCACAATGTCATTGACAACCCTTACAGTAGCAATTTCAGCATTAATATTTACCCAGTCAGAAGTAATTAAGCAAATTATGATTATCCTGCTTATTGGCTTATTGACTGATTTAATAAATACCTGGATTCAGAACGTGGGGATTTTAAGAATTTATTTAGAAAGAAAAGCTAAAAAATTAATGGAACAATGAACATAAAAATAAAAAAAATATTTACAAATGCAAGGGTAATAATTCTATTGATCTTCTTAGTTTTGGCAATTATTGCGATTAGTCCAAGACCCGGAGCAGAAGGAGTTGCAATAAGGAATTTAATAGCGAACAGCTCTGCAATAGAGGCCGGGATCCAGCAGCCTCTGCTAACTACAAAACTCGTAGACAGGGAAAGAATACTTGCAATTGATAACAGGCCAATCAATGATGTAGAGGATTATTATAATTATGTCAGTGCATTAGAACCAAACAAATCAGTGCAGATAAAAACAAACCAAGGCTTGTACAGGTTAAGAACAAGGGAAATAAGCGAAGAGACGGAAGATATAGGAATAAGGGTTTTTAATAGCCCAAAAACAAACATAAGGAAAGGTCTTGACCTGCAAGGGGGCACTCGTGTTTTGTTACAACCTGAAACTCAGCTGCCTAAACAAGATTTGCAAAGTCTAATTGACACTATGGAAGAACGCTTGAATATTTATGGTTTAAGCGACCTAATAATAAGAGATGCAAGTGACTTAATTGGAAACCAGTATATTTTAGTTGAGATAGCAGGAGCCAATGAAGAAGAGATAAGAGATTTGCTGGCAAAACAAGGTAAATTTGAAGCGCAAATAGGCAATAAAAGTGTTTTTGTTGGTGGAAAGGATATTACTTTTGTCTGCAGAAGCGCGGATTGTGCCGGAATAAACCCTAATGTTGGATGCTATAGATCATCCGGACAAAATGTATGCGGATTCAGGTTTTCCATTTCAATAACTCCGGAAGCAGCGCAGAAACAAGCTGATGCAACAAGAGATTTGACCCTAGTAGATAGTGGGAGTTATCTATCATCTCCTTTAGAACTTTATCTTGATGATACTAAGGTTGATGAACTTAATATAGGTGCTGAACTGCAGGGAAGCGCAACAACCAGCATACAAATATCAGGATCCGGTACAGGTTCTTCAGAGCAGGAAGCAGTCATTAATGCGATGAACAATATGAAAAGGCTGCAAACAGTTTTGATAACAGGATCATTGCCGGTTAAATTAGATATTGTGAAGATAGATGCTATAAGCCCATTGCTTGGGAAAGAATTTTTGAAAAATGCCCTGATGGTTGGATTGGTTGCGCTAATTTCTGTAGGCATTGTTATATTTATAAGATATAGAAAACTGCAAGTTGCAATACCCATGGTTCTTATGTCAGTATCAGAAGTTATAATTTTATTAGGGTTTGCTGCCTTAATAGGATGGAACATTGACCTTGCGGCTGTTGCAGGAATAATAATCGCTGTAGGAACAGGTATAGACCACCAGATTGTTATTGCAGATGAGACTTTAAGAGGGAAGGGAGTAATATATGACTGGAAGCAAAGAATAAAAAATGCTTTTTTCATCATAATGGCATCTTATTTTACTGTTGTTGTGGCTTTGGTACCATTAGTATTTGCCGGAGCAGGCTTATTGAAAGGATTTGCAATAACAACAATCTTAGGAGCATCTATTGGAGTTTTCATTTCACGGCCTGTGTTTGCAAGGACTATTGAAATTTTATTGAAGGATTAGAAAAATGGCAACAAAATTTTGGGCAATTGGGATTGTTTTTTTCACCACGTTGCTTACTTCTACTGCGCAAATATTCTGGAAGTCTGGAATTGAAAAGCTGGAATTTAATTTATTAAGCATAATCACAAATGCAAACATACTTATTGGGATTTTATTGTATATTATCGGAGGAATACTGCTTATTATAAGCTTAAGAGGCGGAGAAGTCTCTGTTTTGTATCCTATAATAGCAACAAGCTATGTCTGGGTAAGTATTTTGTCCATTTATTTTTTGAATGAATTTATGAGCCTGTACAAATGGCTGGGTGTTTTTACAATAATAGCCGGGATAGTGATGATAGGCTTTGGCAGTAAAACAACTGCTGCAAGAACGGAGGGTATGTAATGGCAACAGAGTTATGGGCAATAGGACTTGTAATTTTAGCTACTTTTGTCGGAGCTTTTGGCCCTATATTGCTTAAGAAAGCATCTGCAAAAAAATTATCCAATATAAAATCCTTAATGTCAAATTATCATTTGTTTGGAGGAGTTTCTTTGTATGCTCTTGGAACAGTACTTTTTATTCCTGCATTGAAAGGCGGCGATTTGTCTATTTTGTATCCTTTTGTTGCATTGACTTATATTTGGGTAAGCTTGCTCTCTGTTAAATTTTTAGGAGAAAAGATGAATTTTATGAAATGGATGGGAATTTCTTTGATTATTGTAGGTGTTAGTTTTATTGGGATTGGGAGTTAGAGATAGTTTATTAAGGAAAACTTTAAATAACGGTAGTTAGGTTGCATTCTCATGGAAAAGACAATTATAATGTCGCTTGGAGGCTCTGTAATAGTTCCAGACAAAATAGATGTAAAATTCCTGAAGAGTTTTAAAAAAACAATTGAGGGCTTTATTAAAAAAGGCTATAGATTTGTTATTATCTGCGGCGGTGGAAAGACTGCCAGGGATTACCAAAAAGCTGCTTCTGGTATTACAAAGCAGAGCAATGAGTACTTAGACTGGTTGGGCATACATGCGACAAAGATAAATGCCTGGTTCATGAAATCAATATTTGGAGGGAATGCTGAAAGGCTTATTATTGATGATCCAACAAAGAAAGTAAAGTTCACCAGAAAAATTTTGATTGGATCTGGATGGAAGCCCGGCTGGTCAACAGATTATGATGCTGTTTTGCTTGCCAAAAATCTGAAAATTAAAACAATAATAAATATGAGCAATATTGATTATGTTTATGACAAAGATCCAAAGAAAAACAAAAATGCAAAGAAAATTAAAGACATTTGCTGGGAGCATTACAGGAAGATTTCCGGGAATAAATGGAAAGCCGGATTGAACAAGCCTTTTGACCCTATTGCTGCAAAAGAGGCTGAGAAATTAAAGCTTAAAGTTGTTATTATCGGTAAAAACCTGAAGAATTTTGAGAATTTGTTGAGCAATAAGAAATTTGAAGGTACTATAATTAAGTAAAATGCCGTCAGAATACAATTGGAAAATAATTCTAATGGGGGCAATTCCTGCTTCTATTGCAATGTTTTTTGTCTTTAATTCAGGCATTTCAAAAAACTGGAGATTATTTTATCTGGTTCTGGGAATGGCAGCAGCAATGGGAATAACTTACTATAAAAACAAGAAAAAGCAAAATATTTTCACTTCTGCATTCATAGTAGTTGTTGTAGCATTAATAACCTATGGGCTGAAGATTCTGAACTTCATATAAAATCACTTATCTTGTGCTTTATTTCTTCATGCCAGAGCCATAGCAATAATATTATTGCATCAATTCCCGCAAAAAAGTTTGGTGAGGCACTCTGCATTAAGCTCAACCCATAAGTTGCACTGGAAAATGGGTAAAAAAACATTATACCTACACCATGATTACCCATAAATAGATAATCAAAAGATATGTGCAATAAAATTCCAAAGCTTATTACAAAAAAATACATAGCTGGTTTATGTTTGCTGTTTTTCCATAATATTAGTCCTGGAATTAAAAAAATTAATGCAAATAATGGCGTATGGGTTATGGATTGGTGCACTATGTTTAAACCAAAAAAGTTAAGAAACCAGTTTAGAGGTATGTCCATATCAGGCAATAGACCAGCAAAGCCTGCGATAAAGATTGTATGCAAAGTAAAGTATTTCTTATGCTTTGCAATATAATCTCTAAAAAGGTCAACTAAGATTATTGCTGATAATACATGTGTTACTGCAAAAGGCATACTTAAAAATCCTCCATGTTTTGTACAATTAAGGCAGTTTTACTTTGACAGCTGCTTTATTATTCCCTTCAAGGTCTTTTTTCCCTTGCTACTCAGTTCCTTATCTATGGATTTCAGCCTTTTCTGTACTTTTCCAAGATGTATTTTTGACACTCCACTTACTGTTCCTGCTACTCTTTTTGCTTCCTGTCCAGCAAACTTTTTTATCCTATTACTTTCATTTTTAGCTGCTTTTTTTACCTTGTTCACCATATCCTTGCCTTCTTTTACTGTCACTGCATTCTTTTTTACCAATTCCTTTACTATTTTTTCTGTCTGGTTTTTCGTCAATGTTGCTGCGCCTAACCCAAGCAGAAAGCTTTTTTTTATTATGTCTTTCATTTACTTTACCTCCTATTTCCAGTTTATTTTATAATACTTTTTCCCTTAAAATTGAAAAAAACAAAATTAATGATAAAATAAAAGCTGCCAAAAAACTTAAAAAAGGCATTAATGGCAGATTTAAAAAAAATGAATCTCCAAAGTTTATTGTCAAGGCTGCAACAATAAGCAAGGCAGTTATCAACATGGCGTAGGCAACCCTGTTCCCAGACCTGTCTATTTCCAAAGACAGTTTCTTTATGTCTGTGTCTTCTATGTCTACCTTAATTGTGCCTGTTTCTATCTTTTTTAATGCTTTTGTTGTTTGTTCCGGCAGCTCTTCTGTAAATTTTTTGAATTTCAGCATATTTTTCATGAGACTGTTAAATGCATATACTGGGTTGTATCTTTTGGCTATTATTTTTTCCAGGAATGGTTTTGAGCTTTCCACCAGGTTAAACGTTGTGTCATATTCTATGGCAATCCCTTCTAAAGTTATTATGGTCTTTCCAAATAAAATAAAGGATATTGGCATCTTCAAGCCGTAATTTAATGCTATTTCCAGTATTTCTTCAAGAACACGGCTTATCTTTACTGAGCTTATATCGCTGTCCTGCAAAGGCTGCAACAGGTCACTAATTTCATATTTTAATTCATCTTTATCCTCTATTTCAGTATTGCTTAACTCAACTAAAGTGTCCACTATCTTTTCTGCATCATTTTCAATGACTCCGTAAAATAAATCTATTGACTGTGCTTTTAACTTTTCATCGAAATACCCTACTATGCCAAAATCAACAAAGGCGATTTTTTTGTCTTTGGTAATTATGATATTCCCAGGGTGAGGGTCTGCATGAAAGAATCCGTGTACAAAAACCTGGGTTAAGATTGCATTGAAACCTTGCTCCAGTATTGGTTTTAAATTTATTTTTTCCTTTTTTATCTGCTTAAGGTTATGGAGCCCTATACCATCTATGAATTCCATTGTTAAAATTTTGTCTGTAGTAAAGTTATCATAAACTTCCGGTATTTTTACAGTTTTATCTCCAGAGAAATTACTTGCAAATCTTTTTGCATTGACTGCTTCTTTCTTGAAATCAAGCTCTTTTTCAGTCCATTTTGAGAATTCTTCAATTATCTGCACCGGATTAAATTTCTTTATTTTAGGGATTTTCTTTTCTAATAACTTTGCAACATAAAACATTATTTCAATGTCTGTTTCCATTATTTTTCTTACGTCTGGGCGCTGTATTTTTACTGCTACTATTTTTCCATTTTTGAGTGTGGCTTTATGCACCTGGCTTATAGAAGCAGAAGCAATTGGCTTTTTTTCAAATGTTGAGAATATTTCATCAATATCTTTTCCAAACTCTTTTTTTATATGTTCTTTTGCAATAGTATAAGAAAATTGAGGGACTTTATCCTGCAAGTTTTCCAATTCCTTTGTGTAGCTTTTGGGTATCAAATCAGGCCTTACGCTTAGAACCTGTCCAAATTTAATGAAAGTTGGCCCTAATCTTTCCAGAGTAAGCCTAAGCCTTTTTTCTATGGAAAACTGTTTTTTCTTCTCAATTCTTGCTTTTACGAGTTTTGTTATAGGAACTTTATGCTTAAGCCTTACTTTTCCTATTAAGAAATCAAATCCTTCCTCAAACAGGACTGTGAGAATCTCTCTAAACCTGTTTATATCTCTTACCTCTTTTATTATCCTAAACATAAACTAACTAAGAAAAAGGTTGTTTATAAATTTTATTAATGTGAAATTGGTATTTTACCTTACTTCTTCATTGACCCATTTATCATAGCTTTTGTTCGCTTCTGCATCAATCTTAAGAATGCACGGTATGTCGTAGCTATGCAGCTTTTTTACCTCTTCTTTTATTTTTTTATAGTTTTTTTCTTTTGTTTTTGCCATTATGACAACTTCCTTTTCATCTGCTATTTTGTTGTTTGATTGGTACATGCTCCTTATTGGATGCATGTTTGAGCAGGCTATTAGTCTTTTATTTAACAGATGCTTTGATATTTTTACTGCTTCTTTCTCATCTTTGCAGGTTATGTAGATTAAAGTCATTTTGCATTATTTTAATTTTCATTCAATTATGTATATATTTTATTTCCATTATTTAATACTATTTACAATTTTGTATTATTATTTGTTGATTTTACTAAATATTTAAAAGTCAGTGCTTATTTTCCTTTATTATGGCTGAATTCATCTTTTCAAACATAATTGGAAGCTTTGTCTTTAATGAGAACTATAAGCTTATAGATGGATTGCTGTTTAAGGATATTGAACAGTATAAAGACAAAGAGAAATATGAAGAGAAATTAAGGCAGAAACATAGTGATATTGCAATACCATCAGATGAGGATTTATATAATATATTGCTGTTTTTTAAAAATAAAAAATATTTTTCCCAGTTCTATAAGAAAAATTTGGATATTACTAAAAAATCTGTTAAAGAGTCTGTAGGCAATGATTCCTTAATAGTTCAAACAATAAACAGCATGGAGGATATTGACAAGACAATAAATTTACTGACAAAGAAGTTAAGGGAATGGTATTCATTGTACAATCCGGAAATTTCTAATAAGATTGCGGATAATGAACAGTTTGCTTTAATAATACTAAAAAAATCAAAAAAACAATTATTAGATGAGCTAAATATTAATGAAAAGGATTCAATGGGCGCTGAGCTGAAGGATAAAGATGTTTCACCAATATTACTGCTGGCAACACAGATTAATAATTTCTATAAATTAAAAAAACATTATGAAACTTATCTTGGGGAGCTGGAAAAAGAAACATGCCCTAATTTCTCTGTTATTGCCGGGATTACAATTGCTGCAAAATTAATAAGCCATGCCGGAAGCTTAAAAAGATTGACAGAGATGCCTGCTTCTACAATCCAGATTTTAGGAGCAGAAAAGGCTTTATTCAGGCATATGAGAAACAAAATGAGGAATTTGCCTCCGAAATACGGCATTTTGCATGAGCATCAATTGATTCTAAAGTCTAAGGTTGAGGTGCACGGCAAGGCTGCAAGGGCTTTGGCTGATAAATTAAGCATTGCAGTTAAAGTTGATTATTTCAAAGGAAAATTTATTGGTGATAAGCTAAAAAAGGGGTTGGTTGATAAGTTTAAGATTCAATATTAAAATCATGAAAATCGAAGATTTTCAGGATGTCAAAAATCACAGGTGATTTTTAAACATGATAACAAAATCAAAGATATTCGAAGTCTATACTGACCATGGAGGGAGAAAGCTGTATACAGTAAATTTGACTCCTGGGAAACGAGTTTATGATGAACAGCAGCTGGTCAAGCAGAATAATATTGAATACAGGGAGTGGGATGCTTACGGCAGCAAGCTTGCTACTACAATTTTGAATGGCTGCAAGAATATTTTCTTAAGGAAAGGAGATGCTGTTTTATATCTTGGAAGCGCTTCAGGAACTACTGCAAGCCATGTATCTGACATTGTTGGCAAAGAAGGCTTGGTCTATGCTGTTGATATTGCACCTAAGGTAATGAAAGATTTAATTTTTAATTGCAGTGGAAGGAAAAATATTTCTGCAATATTAGAAAGTGCTAATCATACAAAAAAATTAATGGAAAGAATAAGTTTGGTTGATGTTATTTACCAGGATATTGCGCAGAAAGACCAGGTAGATATATTTTTAAAGAACATAAACTTATTTTTGAAAAAGGATGGTTATGCCATAATTGCATTAAAAGCCAGAAGCATAGACGTTACCAAGTATCCCAAACAAATATTTAAAGAAGTAAGAGAAAGATTAGAAAAAGAGCTGACTATAGTTGATTATAGGGATTTAGAGCCATATCAAAAGGATCATGCAATGTTTATATGCAAAAATAGGTAAGTACAATTAAAAAAATCTCAATAATAAATAAAAACAATAAAAAATAATTAATAATAAAAAATGCCTGAAATAAAAATCGTTCCATCCATATTATCTGCTAATCAAGATAGATTGCAGGAAGAAATAAATGAAGTAGAAAAGCATTCTGATTTACTGCAGGTTGATGTTATGGACAATAAGTTTGTTCCGAATATAACTCCGCAAGCAGAATTATTGAAGAAATTTGATACAAAAGTTCCTCTTGACATACATCTGATGGTTGAAGAGCCAAGTGAGGATTATATTAAAAGTTTCATTGATGCAAATCCAAAGTTGAAAATTAATAATATAACGGTGCATCAGGAAGCTTGTGGTAATTTAAAAAAAACATTAGAGTTTATTAAAAATAATAATATCAAACCATCAGTTGCAATAAATCCAAAAACTCCTTTGGATGCTATAAAAGATGTTTTAGATGATGTTGAGATGGTTCTTATAATGACTGTAGAGCCGGGTTTCTCAGGGCAGAAGTTTATTGAAAGCTGTATGGATAAGGTTAAGGAATTAAGAGGCATGAAGCCAGAGCTGGACATACAGGTTGATGGCGGTGTTAATGATGAAACTGCGGCTATTGCTGTTGAGGCTGGTGCAAATGTATTGGTTGTGAGTTCTTTTATTTTTAAAAGTGATGACAAAGTAGGAGCTATAAATAAAATTTTAGACTCTGTAAAACAAAATATTTAATAAGAGTTAAAATAATGAATATTCTATGAAGAAAATAATTGACCCATGGGGTTCTGGACTGCTTGAAGATTATGAGAAGATAATAAAGGATTTTGGGTTAGAGGTCTTTGATTCTAAGCTGTTTCCAAAGCCAAACAGGATTATGCGGCGAGGTGTTGTGTTTGCCGGTAGAGACTTAAAGATAATTTCTGATGCTATTAAGACTAAAAAGAGATTTTATGTTCTGAGCGGGATAATGCCTTCTAATGAAAAAATACATTTTGGCACAAAGATGGTTATTGAAAATATAAGGTATTTTCAGGAGCATGGTGCTGAGGCTTATATTCTGGTTGCGGATTTAGAGGCAGCTTCTACAAGAGGAATTGCATTGAAAGAAGCAAGAAAAAGAGCTTTGGATTTTCACATTCCGGCTTATGTTGCACTTGGTTTAGATGCCAAAAAGACTAATTTTTATTTTCAATCTGAGAATAAGGATGTTATGAATAATGCCTATGAGTTTGCAAAGAAAATTACATTAAATGAATTTAAGGCAATATACGGCAGTGCGGATCCGGGAAAGATAATGGCTTCTGTGATACAAGTGGCAGATATATTATACCCCCAATTTAAGGAGAAAATGCCAGGGATTATTCCAGTTGGTGTTGACCAGGACCCCCATATAAGATTAACAAGAGATGTTGTTAGAAGAGTAAAAGAAAAAGGATTCTTTTTACCATCTGGATTATACCATAAATATACTCCATCTTTAGACGGGTCTATTAAGATGTCTAAGTCAAGGCCAGAAAGCTGCATAGAGCTGCCGGAAGACATTGGAATTGTGAAGAAAAAGATTATGAGGGCTTTGAGCGGCGGCAGAGACACTTTAGCAGAACATAGGAAGAAAGGCGCTATTATTGAGAAAGATATGGTCTTTGAATTAATGAAGCAGCATTTGGTTGAAGATGATGCTGAATTGAATAAAATCTATAAATCTTATAAATCCGGAAAAATGACTTCTGGAGAATTAAAGAAAATTGCCTGTGATAAGATGGAAAAGTTTATGAATAAATTTGTCAAAGGTGTTGAGAAGGCAAGAAAAGACATTAACAAGTTAAAATTTGTTAAGTTTAAACAGTGAAAATTAAAAATTTTGAGCTTAAATTTCACGAAAATTCCCGGATTTTCGTTAAATTTAAATAAATTAAAGTCAAAGATTAGTAAAAAGAGGTGTATATCATGGGATTATCTAATGTTGCTCCATTAAACGGCGGGTTTATGATTACAAGCATGATGGGAGTTATTATTTCTGCTACTTATGTTTATAATGCAAGCCCAAGGTGGGGACTTACCTTTGCAATATTCTTTGTCTTGATGTTCATATCTTCTTTGATATCAATGACTTATGGGCCGGATGAAGCTATGCTGCCTGTAGCAAAAAATAAAAAAGAAGAATAAAAGATTACCTTAATTTATCTTCTATTCTTCTTAATGTTTCTTCTACTTTATCAAGTCTTTCAAGGACTTCCTCATGTGGTGGTCTTTCATAACCGTGCCTTTCATGAGGCGGTATTTCATGTGGTCTTGGCATTTTTTTATCTCCTTTTTCCTCTTCGCCTGTTAATGTAATTTCTTCCCATTGAGGATAATTACTGGTTTTGCTGGTTTTTGGGAATGATTTTGAAAATGCCATACCATGGGGGGATTAGATGAGGTTTATAAATTTTTTTGCGAAATAGTATGATAAACAAAAAAGTATTTAAACCAATATCTCATGAATATAAAGTAATGGCAATAGAAATGGTTGAGCCGGAAATTTTACTTAGGCTGGTAGTTGCTGCAGTAGCGGGAGGCTTAATTGGTTTTGAAAGAAGTGTGGCAAACAAACCAGCTGGTTTAAGGACACTTATGCTTGTTGGTATGGGCGCTGCTTTGTTTACTGTTGTAAGCACCACATCTTTTACAGGTGATGATTCTGCCAAGATGCTGGCCGGAATTGTAACGGGCATAGGCTTTCTGGGTGCGGGAACTATTTTCAGGGCAGAAGACCATGTAAGAGGCTTGACAACTGCTGCTTCTATGTGGACAGTTGCTGCTATCGGCATAGCTGCGGGTTTAGGAGAGTATGGTATTACTATAGCAGCAACAGTGCTTGTAATCCTGATATTGCAATTAGGCAGAATAGAATTTCTCAGAGAGCATTAAAATTCAAATATCTTTTTCTTTTTTAGGAGTATAGAAGGTGTTGAGCCACCGTGCCATGTGTATCTTGGTCTAACTCTCATAGAATATATTTTCTCGTTTATGTCATCAAAAATCAAGGCTGCTCCTTTAACTTTTGGGAGATAATTTAATTGCGCATCTAAGCCTTCCCTCATATAACTCTGCATTATCGCTCCTAGTGCCTGGGTGTCTACTTTTGCAGTTACTCTGTGGGAAATGACAATATCAGATTGTGTAATAACATCAGTATGTATTTTTCCTGGTTGTTGAGAAGCAAGAACTAAACTTATTCCTGGCTGTCTACCTTCTCTTAAGAGAGTTATTAATGGTTGCGTGGCTACTGTTTTTCCTTGATTGGGAAGAAATTCATGAGCTTCGTCAATTACGAGCCAGATTAAAGGTTCTCTTTCTTCTTCCTCTTTTTCAATCAAATGTGTTTCTTTGTAGATTGATTCATATTCTTCTCCTTTCCTCGCTGTCATTCTCTGGGCAAATAATTTTTGGGATACTAACCCTATGACCAAAGCCCTTAAGTTTTGCGAGCCGGGGATATAAGCATAGCAGCTTACATCCAAAACTGTTATCTGTCCTGGGATTATTAAATCTTCCAGCAAAGTGCCTTGTTTGTCGAACAGTCCCCAGTGTTTTGCAGCCAAGAAGCGGTTTTCAGCTGCATCTTTTGTCTCTTTATTTGAACGGTCATCATTTTTTATTGCTTCGATCATCTCATCAATACCATAATTTTCGCCGCTTTCTTTTAAATTTTCAATTACTCTTTCAATTAATGCTCCCATCTGGCTGTTTACATCAATGCTAAATGTTTCAGACCATTCAAAAGCGCTTAGCTCAGAAGTCTTTATTGAAAAAGGAAAATCTGTTGGAATACCTTCTTCCTTGAATTTTTTATAGTAACCGGTAGGTGTGAAGATGCTTACATTCAATGGTTTTGCTTCTAAATCCCATTCTTTTAAAAGCTCTTCATCTTCCTTATTGGGATATTTCATGGTCCAGTAAATACCCATCGTGTCTAACATTATTATGGAAAGGTTTTTTCTTACTTCCTCAGGAAGGTCAAGAATGGATTCTGCTATTACGCCTAATGTGTAACTTTTTCCTGAACCTCTTTTTCCTACGACAAAAACAACATGGCTTTTTGCAACATCCATGTATATCTTATTAGAAAGAGAAGTAACCTGGCCCATCTTTACGTAATGCTTTCCTATGAAAACCGTACCTTGGATTCCATATTTTTTTTGATCTTCCTTATTCCTGCCAAGGGTTATATCGTACATGATTACCACTTTTTTATTTTACACTTGTTTATTAATATAAAAACTTATTGAATTAATTTAATAGAAAAATATTTAAATACCAAGTTATCTCTAACTTAACAATAGTTAATTTTTGAGGTGATTTAAAATGCATACATTACCAAAATTAGAATATGAATATAATGCTTTAGAGCCGCATATTGATGCCAAGACAATGGAAATACATCATTCTAAACATCACCAGGCTTATGTTGATAAATTAAATGGAGCAGTAAATGGAACTAAGTTTGAAGATATGGATGTAAATGAAATTCTTAAGAATCTTGATAAAGTTCCAGAGGATATAAGAACTGCTGTAAGGAATAATGGAGGCGGTCATGCAAACCATAGTTTTTTCTGGCAGGTAATTGGACCTAATGGCGGAGAAGATACTGGAAAAATAGGAGATGCTATTAATGAGCAGTTTGGAAGTTTTGATAAATTCAAAGAAGAGTTTACTGCAGCTGCTGTTGGTACATTCGGATCTGGATGGGCTTGGCTTATTGTGGATGGTGGAAAGTTAAGCATCATCAGCACATCTAATCAGGATACGCCGATTTCAGAAGGTAAAGTGCCCCTTTTATGCATCGATGTATGGGAACATGCTTATTATCTAAATTATCAGAACAAAAGGCCTGATTACATAGGTGCATTTTTTAATGTGATAAACTGGGCTAAGGTCAATGAGCTGTTTGAGAAAGCTTAAAACTTATCCACACCCAAAGCCTTGTTTGTCATTTCTATTGACTTCTGGCCGTCTTTGAAGCCGGTTACAGCGCGTATTGCGTCAATGTTTTCCAGAACTACATCAGATTCCTGGTGAATAGCCTGTAAATAAAATAATTTCTTATTTGTAATACCCACGCCTTCTTCCCAGACACAGATTTCCTGCATGTCTCCTCTTGCGTTTCCCAGGT
>CAYXMT010000015.1:0-14962 GCA_964466175.1 uncultured Methanosarcinales archaeon
TATGGGATTGGAAGATAGTATAAGAAAATATGCTCTGCAGAATGCAGTAAAATTTAATGGAAAAGCAAACATTGGAGCAGTTATAGGCAAAGTTCTGGCAGAAAATCCTAAGCTTAAGAAAGACATGAAAAAATTAAGCAAGCAGATACATGAAATAATCCACGAAGTTAATTCTTTGGGATTGAAGAAACAGAGAGAAGAGTTTGAGAAATTTGGTGTGGTTAAAGAAGAGGCAAAAGAAAAAAAAGATATATTTGATATTTTTGACATTAAGGAAGATGAGAAGGTTGTAACAGCGTTTCCACCAGAGCCAAGCAAATACCCTCATATAGGACATGCAAAGGCACTTTTTCTTAATTATGAATTAGCAAAAAAACATAATGGAAAATTTATTTTGAGGTTTGAGGACACTAATCCAAAATTAGCAGACAAAGAATTCTATAAAATACACTTGGATAATTATGAATGGCTGAGGATTAAACCAGATGAAATTGATTATGCATCTGATCACATGGAAGAATTTTATGAGTTTGCAAAAAAAATGATTGCCAAGAGCTATGCTTATGTTTGTCAATGTCCTCAAGAAAAGATAAAGAAAGAAAGGTTTGAGGGCAAGGAATGTGCATGCAGAATTTTACTTGAGAAAGAGCATCTTAAGAGATTTGAAGAATTGTTTAAGGCAAAAGAAGGAGAAATGATTTTGAGGCTTAAAGGATATATGCAGCATGAAAATACTACAATGAGAGACCCTGCTTTACTAAGAATAATTAAGCACAGCCATCCAAGACAGGGGAAAAAATATGATGTATGGCCAACTTATGATTTTGAAAATGCAGTTATGGATGGTGTAGAGGGCATTACCCACAGGCTAAGAACAAAGGAATTTGAGTTAAGGAATGAGTTACAAAACCATCTGCAGACAGTACTTGGATTCAATAAAAAAACGAAAATATATGAGTTTGCAAGGTTTAATTTAGAAGGAGTAGAGAGCTCTGGAAGAGTCATAAGAGAGTTAATAAATAAAAAGAAGCTGATGGGATGGGATGACCCTTCTTTGACAACAATAGTTGCATTAAAACGTAGGGGTTTTTTGCCTGAAGCAATAAAGAATTTTGTTTTATCTACTGGTATTACAAAAACAGAAGCAACATTAACCTGGGATGACCTTATTGTGCAAAACAAAAGGATTCTTGATAAAAAAACAGACAGGTATTTTTTCATTCATGATACTAAAGAAATTAAAATAGAAAATGCTCCTGAACAAACTGTAAAATTAAAACTGCATCCGGAATTAGAAGGAGGTTTTAGAGAATTTAAAGTCAATGACACATTCTATGTTGAGAAAGATGATTTTAAGAAATTCAAGAATAATAAAATATACAGGTTGATGGACTGTTTGAATTTTAAGAAAAAAGACAGTAAATTAGTTTTCCATTCTTTAGAGCATGAGAAATACAAGAAAAACGGAGATTTTATTATGCATTGGCTGCCAAAGCAGAAAGATTTAGTAAAAACAGAAATATTAATGCCTGACAAGAAATTAATCAAAGGTATTGCAGAACCAATGGTAAAGAATTTAAAGAAAAATGATGTTATCCAGTTTACAAGATTCGGTTTTTGCAGATTAGATGAAAAAGAAAAAACTAAATTAATTTTTTGGTTTACGCATAAATAAGCATGAGGTGTTATTAATGGGAACAAGTTTAGTTGTAAGGTCGCAGGTAAAGAATTATGCCAAGGTTGATGATAAAACCCTGAATATTGCAGAGGATTTTTACGAGGAATTGAATAAAAAAGTTGTGCGGTTAATAGAAGAAGCAAGCAAAAGAGCAAAAGCAAACAACAGAACTACGTTAATGGGCAGAGACGCTTAATTATTTTACTGTATCGATTATTTTTTTCTCTAAACTTCTTAGCCTTTTGTTTCTCTCTTTCTTATAATGGATTATCTCTTTAATCTGGGTTTTTATTGACAACAATGCAATATTCAATTCGTCAATCTTTTTTTTGTTTTCATTCAATGCATTGTCTTTTTCTTTTTTTGTCTTCTGAAGTTCATGTTCAAGATGTTGTATCTTTGCCTTTAAAACTTCTTTAGTTGATACATTTTCTAGAGGTATGCCCAAATCATCTGCATAATGCTCTTTTTCTGAAGACCTATTGATAACTATGCAAAGTTTCCTGACAAATTTTTTTAGGTTTGAATGACTTATATCATTCCAAGAAGGATATTGTTCCATTTTACCCTTTTAATCTTCCGAACAAGCCTTTTTTCTTAGGTTTTGGTTCTTCAAGATTAGAGAAAGGTATGCTTGGCATTGCAATCGGACCTTGTTGAGGTATTGGTGGCTGGTCAAGTCCCGGAATATCATTCAGCTGCGGCTCAAGTTTTGGCGGCTGGAAATTTTGCTCGGGAGGCATTGATGATTGAGGTATGGGCGGCTGGAAATTTTTTGAAACCTGGCTTTTCTTTCCGGTAAGGTCTTCAATCATTTCTGAAACTGCAACCATGCCGTCTGCAAGCACCTTGTTTTGGCCTATTATTTCATCCAGCTTTTCATTTATGTTCCCTTTTCCATCACTTAATGACCCTTCTCGATCTTCATATTTAAGCTCTTCAACTGCCTGGGTAAATAATTTTAGCATAGAATCCATGCTTTTTGCCAAAGCATTCATAGAATTAATCAATTCTTTTGGAGAGGCTTTGTCCACTCTTGATTTTAGTTCCTGTATCTGCTGCTTTAATTCTGCAAGCTCCCTATGCGGTGTAAGTTCGTAAGAATCGTCAATAGCCATATCTATCCACCTCTTTTTGTTTAAAACTTATATTTTATTTATATAAATGTTTTGTTTTATATCTTGTTTTTTACATTTCAAGAAAAAATATTTAAACTAGTGGGAAATCCCTAGCTAGGAGTTGATAACTATGGTAAAAATAGGAGATAATATAGAAGATATGGAATTTGAAGTTTTTCATAATGAAGAAACAAAAAAAGTAAAGTTTTCTGATTACAAGGGTAAGTGGCTAGTAATGGTATTTTATCCAGCAGATTTTACATTTGTATGTCCTACAGAGCTGGAGCAGCTTGCTGAGCTTTATGGAGACTTTAAGAAAGAAGGGGCAGAAGTAATAAGCGTAAGCACTGATACTGTTTTTGTGCACAAGGCATGGCACGACCAGAGCCCGTCAATCAAGAAGATTGAATATCCAATGGCAGCAGATCCTACGGGCAAGATGTGCAAGGCATTTGGAACATACATAGAAGAAGAAGGCTTGTCATTAAGGGGAAGCTTTGTTATTGACCCAGAAGGAATTGTTAAGGCTTTTGAAGTGCATGACAATAGCATTGGCAGAAGTTCAGTAGAACTGCTTAGAAAACTAAAAGCTGCAAAATTCGTAAGCGAGCATGAAGGTCAAGTATGCCCTGCAAACTGGAATTTTGGTGACAAAACACTAAAGCCGGGATTGGATTTGGTTGGAAAGCTTTAGAAGGAATTACATGCCCAATCCAGGAGGCATTTTTCCTCCAAATTTCTTCATCATTTTGCTCATATCTCCTTTAGAGCCTTTGAACATCTTTACAACTTTTTTGCTTTGACGATATTGTTTAATTAATTCTCTTATGGTGTTTGTAGAAATTCCAGAGCCATTGCTTATCCTGTCAATTCTTTCAGAAGTGATTTCATCTGGATTTTCCAGCTCTTTCTTAGTCATACTGGACATGGCTATTTTCCATTTGTCAAGTTTTTCTTCCTGAACATCAAGCATTTCTTTTGGCAGCTGCAAAGAAGAAAAACCAGGCACCATCTCTACAATTTTTTGCAGAGAACCCATTTTTTTCATTGCTGACATCTGCTCATACAAATCAATTAAATTAAATTCGCCTTTGAGGAATTTTTTACCTAAATCTTCTGCATCTTCCACCTTAATTGCTTCTTTTGCTTTTTCCAGCAGGGCTTCTAGGTCTCCCATTCCCAATAATCTGCCAACAAAACCTTGAGGGTTAAAGTGCTCTAGATCAGAAATTTTTTCACCAACTCCAATGAATTTTATTGGAGCTTTTGTTGCAGCGCAAGCAGTTAATGCGCCTCCGCCTTTTGCAGTGCCGTCCATCTTGGAAACTATTACTCCTGAAATGCCGCAGCTTTTATGAAATTGCTCTGCCTGTTTTTGGGCTGTCTGGCCAATATCTGCAGAGATAACCAATAAGTTTTCATTTGGTTTTATTTCTCTATTTAATGTTTCAATCTCTTCAATTAAGTCTTTAGATAAAGCGTCACGGCCGGAAGTGTCAATAATTAAAATATCATATTTGTCATATTCTTTTTTATAATCACTGTAGATTTTTAACGGGTCTTTTTCTTTTTTGCTTAATAAACATGGAACTTTTGCCTGTTTAGCTATCTGCTCAAGCTGTTCCATAGCTGCAGGACGATGTGTGTCTAAGCCAACTAAAGCAACTTTATTTCCTCTTTTTGCAAAATATCTTGCAAGTTTTCCTGCAGTAGTGGTTTTTCCAGAGCCAAACAAACCTACTAACATTATTTTGAATGGCTTTCCTTTAATTTCTATTTTCTCCTGCTCTTTTCCAAGAAAATCAACTAATTCTTCATAAACAATATTTATCAAATGCTCTTTTTTTGTCAGTCCAGATGGGGTTTGTTCTTTTTTTATCCTGTCTTTTATTTTAGAAGTTAGGTCAAATACTAACTGGACATTAACGTCTGCTTGTAGCAAAGCTCTTTGAATATCCTTAACCAGTTCATTTATTAGTTTGTCATCTACAAAAATTGAGCCAGCTATTTTCTGTAATGTACCCTTTAATGAATCTCCCAGTTTATCCAATACCATAGCAATATAGTTATAGATTTAGTTTTATAAAGTTAATTGTTTTTTATAACTTAAAAATTTCTTCTTTATATCCTACGTTCTTTATGATTTTGTTAACCAGGTCTTTGAGTTTTACATCAAAATGCAGTTTGTTGTCTAAAGTCCTTACTGCAATTGTTTCATTTTTCTCTTCTTTTTCCCCTACATTGATTATTATAGGTATTTTTTGCTGCTGAGCTTCGCGAACTTTATAACCGACAGATTCTGTTCTTAGGTCCAATTCAACTCGGACATTATTTCTTTCAAGCTCTTCCTTGATTTTTTTTGCGTACAAATTAAACCTGTCTGCAACAGTTAATATGCGGGCTTGTACCGGGGCCAACCATAATGGAAATTTAGCTGCATAATGCTCTATTAAAATCCCTAAAAATCTTTCAAGAGAGCCGTAAATCGTCCTGTGGAGCATTACAGGCCTGTGCTTGTTGCCGTCCTCTGCTATGTAATTTAAATCAAACTTATCCGGCATTGAGAAATCAACCTGGATGGTTGCGCACTGCCATGTTCTCCCCAAACAATCTTTAATATGGAAATCAATCTTAGGGCCGTAGAAAGCGCCGTCTCCAGGATTCAATTTATAGCTTATTTTTTTTCTGTTTAATGCCTGCTCCAGGGCTTTCTCAGCTGCACTCCAGTTTTCTTTTTTGCCTGAGAATTTTTCCGGTCTTGTAGATAGTTCAATATGGTAAGTGAAGCCAAATGTCTTATAGATAAAATCAACCAAATCAATTAACTGTGAAACTTCCTGCTGAGTTTGGCTTGGCATACAGAAAATATGAGCATCATCTTGTGTAAATGCTCTAACCCTAAACAAACCAGCTAAGACTCCGGAAAGCTCGTTTCTATGGACAAAGCCCAGTTCTGAAAGTTTTATTGGCAAATCCCTGTAGCTAGGAAGCTTTTCCTTGTAAATTAAAACAGCTCCCGGGCAGTTCATTGGCTTTACTGCAAAGTCTTTTTCATCTACCTTAGTAAAGTACATGTTTTCCTTGTAATGATCCCAATGTCCTGATTGCTCCCATAATGTTCTGCTTAAAATCATGGGAGTCATTATTTCGTTATAGCTTAGCTTTTCAAGCTCTTTTCTCAGAAACTCCTTAAGTATGTTAATAACTATAACTCCTTTTGGATGGAAGAAAATAAATCCTGGGCCTTCTTCGTGCAATGAGAACAAATCAAGCTGCTTGCCTAGCTTTCTATGGTCTCTTTTTTCTGCTTCTTCCAATAATTTCAAATAACTATCTAACTGCTTTTTTTCAGGAAAGGAAATTCCGTAAATTCTTTGTAATTGTTTGTTTTTTACGTCTCCACGCCAATAAGCTCCTGCAATCTTTGTTATTTTGAATGCTTTAAGTTTTCCAGTGTTCGGCACGTGAGGGCCGCGGCATAAGTCAATAAAATTTCCCTGCTTATAAGCAGAAGAAGACTCATCAAATTCTTCTATCAATTCAATCTTGTATTTGTTGTCCTTGAAAGTTTTTTTTGCTTCTTTTTCACTTAATTCCAATCTTTGAACTTTAAGGTCTTTGTTTGCAATTTCACCCATCTTTTTTTCTATTTTCTTTACATCTTCCGGAGTAAAGTTATGGGCAATGTCAAAATCATAATAGAAGCCTTCTTCAACTACTGGGCCAATTGTAGGTTTAGCATTTGGAAACAGATCTGTAACTGCATGAGCCAATAAATGCGCTGTAGAATGCCTAAATATTTCAATGCCTTCTTTGTCCTTGAATGTGATTATTTTTATTTTTGCATTATTGTTTATTTTTGTGGATAAATCCACTAAATTATTGTCCACTTCTGCTGCCAATGCAGCCTGTGCAAGCCCAGAGCCTATACTTTTGGCTACTTCGAATGCTGTTACGCCTTTATTATAGCTCTTTGAGCTGCCATCCGGAAGCGTTATTTTGATTTTTGGCATATGTATCTGATTTTTTGTTTGATTTATATAGTTTGTTGAATTTTACAGTATAAACCACAACCAGTGGGGAAGAAATTTTCCGAGGTCCAGAAAAAACTTGTTTTTTCGAAACCAGCGGAAACCAACAGACAAATTTATTCGGTTTCCTGGGCTTCTAAAATTTTTCAAAATTTTAGAAACCTTTATAAATATTAATCCTAATAATATTCTTATTTTTATGTTTTTTATTAATATTAATAATAAAGAGGTTAGATGGCTGTAAAGTTTATCGGGAAAGCGAAGATAACAAAGCAAGGTCAAGTTACACTGCCTTTTGAGGCAAGAGAAGAGTTAAAGCTAGACTTAAACAGCGAGGTTTACTGGTATCTGGTAGATGATCATCTGGTTGTTGTTAAGGATTTAGTCAGTACTGAAGAGCTAGCTGCAGTTATAAAAGGGAAAAAGAGCAAAAAAAGAGGTTAAATATGCCGTTTGGAAACACACTGGGATTGATTGCATTAGCGAGCTTAATACCCTTTATAATTTTATATCTCAGAAAACCAAAGCCCCAAGACAGAGTAATTCCGTCTTTAATGTTTATACTTCAGAACAGGAAATTATCCAGGCAGTATGATTTTATGAAGAAATTTCTGACAAATCTGCTGTTTTTAATACAGCTGCTGGCTTTGCTTGGCTTGTCAATAGCAATAGCAGAGCCTTATACAAAAGTTCCGTATGATGTTTCTCTAGAAAACACAGTAGTTGTTCTGGATGCAAGTGCATCTATGCAGGCAAGGGAAGGAGGTACAACAAGATTTGATAAAGGAATAAAAGAAGCTAAAAAAGTTTTGAGCGGAAAAAACAGTATAATACTTGCAGAAAACACGCCGCTGATTATACTGGAAGATGAGGACGAGAAAACAGCAGCAAGCATTTTAGGCAATCTGCAGGAAAAAGCAACAACAACAAACTTAGGGGATGCAATGCTGCTGGCAAAAGACCTGCTGCAGGATAGAGCTGGAAGAATTGTGGTTATAAGTGATTTCAGTAATGTTGATGGCCCTGATCTGCTGGCTGTTAAAAAAGCCATAGGCTCAGAAGAAATCATAGTAAATTTTAAGGATATGTTGAATGATGCAGAAAACGCAGGGATTATAGCCATGGATGTGGGCAAACACAGCACAAAAGTTTTTGTTAAAAACTTTAACTCGGTGCAGAAGCAGATAAACCTTAAGCTGGTTAGGGATGGAAAAGTTTTGGCAGAGTCAGGGAAAATTGATGTTTTGCCAGAATCAGTTGAAAGCTTTTTGTTTGATGATACACCTACAGGAGTAAGTAAAATAGAATTAGAGCCAAACGACGATATGGATGTGGATAATGTTGCATACATAAGCGCTCCGTTAAAGAAAAAGGTAAATGTGTTGCTTATAACAAACAGGAAAAACACAAATCTGGAGAATGCACTGCTTGCTTCCAGAGGAATATCGCTTAATGTTGTGAATCCTCCTGTGCTGACACTAAACATTCAAGGAAACAGGATAGAACCTTTTGAGCATGATGTAATTGTAGTCCATAGCATAAATAATGTTGGAAGAAGAGATGGAATCCTTCCAGGAACTTTTCAGGATTTGTCAAATTACGTCAAGAACGGCGGAAAATTAATAATTACTGCGCAGGATGACCTGGATAAATTTAGCAAGGTTGACCTGGATATTGTAAACTTAAGAGGTCTTGTCCAGGATACAACTAGAGTATGTGTTGATGCGATAAATGAACTGACAAAACAATTTGAAAGCGGCATTTGCTTTTCAACTGTATCAAAATATTTTAATGCAGACGCTAAAGAAGATGCAACTGTTATTGCTTCTATAGGCGAAGTACCTGTTTTAGCGGTTAAAGAGCATTTTAAGGGAACTATTTTTTATTATGGAATTATTGACGAGGCAAGCGATTTTAGAACATTGCCATCTTATCCCATTTTTTGGAATTCATTAATTAATTTTATGGCAGAGACAGAAGACATAAGAGACTTTAACTCAAAGACCGGAAAAGTGGTTACAATAGACCAGCAGCGGGTTAATACTCCTTCTTCATCTTTGAGGACGTCAAAAGTCATATTTGACGAAGTTGGCATATATGAATTCAATGACCAAAAGTTTGCGGTCAATCTTCTTGACGAGAAGGAAAGCGCAGTTACAGAAGGAAGCGCGCTTAAGAAAGAAAGCGAGAGTGTAGATGTTTTGAAGGACCAAGGTGTTGAAAGAAATCTCAGCTTAGGTATTTTGCTTTTACTTATAGTATTTTTTCTTTTGGTCTTTGAGGTATACTACTTAAAAAGAAGAGGTGATCTATAATTGCATTTGTTTTTCCTGATTTAAGTAGCGTATTTTGCATGTCCAAGTTTTGCCTGAGATATTCGTACATGGTTCTGCTAATTATACCTCTTACAATATTGCTGTATTTCACAATAAGAAAAAATTTCATAAAATTTTTGGACAAAAGCGAGCAAATAAGCTATACCAAAGAGAAGAAAGATCAAAGACTTATTTTCTTTATAATGAGGTCATTGATTTTTGCGTTACTTCTTATCGGGATTGCAAGCCCCTTTTTAATGGAGACAACTACAGTCAAGGGAAATCCAAGAATTACAATCCTGGTGGATAATTCAAGCTCTCTTAATTTATTTGAGTCGGGCATTGAAAAAGAGCTTGCGACAAAATTAAAAGACAAGATTCCTGTATCTATAAGGCGTATTGCTTTGGGAGACAAGTCTGCAATAGGAGATGGCATTCTGAATAACATAGAGCGGAATGAAAATGTTTTAGTTATAACTGACGGAAACAATAATGACGGAAAGTTTTTGGGAGATATAATGCTGCTGGCATCGTCGTTAAATGCTACAGTAAGCACAATTGACATGGAACCAATAAAAAGCGATGTTGGTGTTGAAGTTTTAGGGGTGAGTGAAGCTATAAAAGATACAGAGGAAAATTTCATTGTAACTATAAATAATGTCGGGGAAAAAATACCATACACTTTAGAGGTCAAGTTTGATGACGAGATTGTTATTGCAGAGAGTGATGATAAAAGCAGGACTTTTAATTTAAATAAAAAACTTTCAGAAGGCTACCATAAAATTACTGCTGAGCTTCTGGATGTAGGAAATAATGATTATTTCAAGCAGAACAACCAATTTTACAAAACAGTAAAGGTTGTCCCCAGACCAAGAGTTTTATTTGTTTCAGAAAAAAGCTCTCCTTTGGCAAATGAATTAGGCAATATTTATGATTTGACAATCCTAGATAGCATTCCAAATGATCTGAGTAGCTACCTTGCTGTTGTCCTAAATGATATACCTGCCGGCAAGTTTTTACCGCACATGGATTCATTAAGCAATTATGTTTCTGACGGCAATGGGCTGATGGTTGTCGGAGGAGAAACTTCTTATGATCGGGGAAGTTATAAAGGAACTTTAATAGAGACATTGCTGCCTGTTAAAGTTGGTGCAGGAGAAGAATCCGAGAAAAGTGATGTATATATTGTCATTGTTATTGATATTTCACATGGAACAGCGGACTATGTCAATATTGAGAAAGCGCAGGCTGTCAGTATAATAAACGATTTGAATGAAAAAAACAACGTTGGAGTAATTGCGTTTAATACAGTGCCTTACAAGGTTTCTGATATAAAACCATTGGGCGAGAATAAAGAAGAGTTGGTAGATAAAGTTTCCAGGCTGATTTTTGACGGCCAGTCATTTTTTAACCTTGGTTTAGACGCAGGAAACAAGATGCTTAGAGAGGTGTCAGGAGGCAAGAACATAATAATTATTACAGACGGAAAGACAACTTACAATAAGCTGATGCAGAATACAGAAGAAAGTGCAAGGCAGGCAGCTGCAAGAGGGATTAAAGTCTATGTTGCCGGTGTTGGCGCCAGAAGAAATGACGATTTCCTTACCCGCGTAGCAACTTTAGGGGAGGGCATATACTTTCCGGTTGATTCGTCCAATAAATTAAAGATACTATTCGGAGAGCCAGAAGGCAAGGATGATGCAGAGTTCCTGAACAAGCTTGTGCTGCTGGACACAACACATTTCATAACATTTAACCAGAGCCTGGATGTTGTTGTGAGTGGCTATAATTATGTTATACCAAAACCAGCGTCAAGAATGCTCATAACAACAAACAAAAATATTCCTATCCTGGTTGCATGGCGCTTTGGCCTTGGCAGAGTTATCAGCCTGGCAACTGATGATGGGGGCAAATGGAATGGGGAATTTTTGAGCAAAGGAAACTCCAAAATTTTAACCAAAACAATAAACTGGGTTATAGGTGATTTATCAAGAAAAAAGAATTTTGATGTGTCTATTAAGGATATAACACTTGGCAGTGTAATGGTTGTGAACGTTATTTCAGATTCATTGCCGCAGCAGGAAAAGCTCAAGTTTGTGAAAGCGGATGTTAATCTTTATAATGCAAAATTTAAACCTGCAAGAACCGGATTTTATGATTTTTTAGGGGCTGATGTCGCTGTCAACTATAAAAAAGAATTTAGCGATTTAGGAATTAATGAGGAATTTATAGACCTTGTAGAGCAGACACAAGGCAAAGTTTTTGACAAGGATGATATCGAAAGTATAATTGAATTTGTAAAGGAAAAATCAAAAAGAATAAAGGTTGATTCAACTGAATTCAAATGGCCTTTTTTAGTTGCAGCATTAATTTTATTTTTAGTGGATATAGGTTTGAGGAGGCTGTGGGAAATCAGGAATTATAGGTGAAATAAACAATGAAAATAATAGAACAATGAGAAATAAAATAATAATTAATCAATTCAATAAAAAATAACTCAATAAAAATTAGGTAATAATCAATAATGAAAAATAGTTAATGAAAAAATTGTTGAATAAAAATATTAAAAACTAAAAAATAAATAATGAGGTTGTTAAAATGGCATTTATGAAAAAAGATGTAAACTTGGGATTGCTGGTTTTGATAGTGGTATCCATACTTTTGTTCAGTGGCTTTAGTGTGTATTACCAGACTACATTTAAGGACGTTTCATTGGAGTACCGGCAAAAATTAGGCCAGCTAAGTGAGGTAACAAAAGAGTTAAGTGATAAAAGACAGGAGTTGAATGAAACATACAGTCAGAGAGTAAAGGCAGAGCAAGACAGGGAAGTTCTTGATCAGAGTTATAAGGATGCAAGTGATGAGAATGAAAGGCTGGATACAGATAATGTAAACTTGCGTTCAGAAATAAGCAGCACTAAAAATGATTTGGCTGAGAAGACTGCAGAACTGGGTGCAACAAAAACCTCATTGATAGCTGCTAATGCACAAATTAATGTTAAAGATGATAGAATTGACAGCTTAAAAGATGAGATTGATTGTTTAGAAGCAGAAGTAGCTAAAGCTGATGCTGATGAAGATATAAGTTCCTGTTAAACAATGAAAAGCTTCATTAAAGTAATAAAGGAAATAGACAAAACATTGAACTTTTTCCTAGTTTTTGAGACCATATTAAACACAGTAATATTTTTCCTTATTGTTTATTTTTTATTGTCTTTGGTAAACTTGTTTCCCATATTGGCGCTTATACCTACAATCATTTTTTTTGTTATGAAATTTCGTGCAAGCTCCAAAAGCGACAAAAGAAAGGTTGTAGAGAGCAAATATGAGCCGTTAAAAGAAAAATTAAGGACTGCTGCAGATAATATTCAAGATGAAAATCCTGTTGTCAATGAGCTGGAGGAAGAAGTCGTGCATGATTTAAAGCAAGTTGGTTTAAGTTCTTTTATACAGACAAAGGAAGTATCTTGCAAGCTTTTCGCTGTAATACTACTTTCTTTTGCGATTGTTCTTGCAACAACGATGAACTTGTACATTGTTGATTTGAATAAGTTCCTAAGCAATGTTCCGGATATACTGAAAAACATTGACCCCAGGAGGGCAGACAATATTGCTTTGGGAGACATTAATGAAAGCGAGGATATTTATGGAGACAGCAAGCTTACTGTTTTGGGTAATGAGGAGATTGATATAAGGATAAAGCCGGTAAATTATGAGGTGAATGTAAGGGAAGAAGGTGATGTTGAACAGAAGCAGTTTGACGAGATTTTTCCCAAAGAGGTTATGGTTGAGCAGGCATCTGCATTTGAGGAAAGGATTCCAGAGGAGCAGCAGGAACTGGTCAAGAATTATTTCAATAAGCTTGCAGGAGGATAAATTAATATAATAGTAAGAAACAAAAGTACAATTAAGAAAAAATCAACAAAAAACAAAAAACAATGATTAATAATAAAAAATAAACAATGAAGAATAAAATAAATTATACCAAATAAAAAATTAAAAAAGAAAAATATTAAATACCATAAAAAAAGAGGTGGATTATATGAAGAACTACAAACATGTTTTTGACGCAGTCTTTAAGGAGGCAAACAAGGTTGTTGTCGGACAGACTGACGTAATTGAGCAGATTCTAGTCTCTATCTTATGCGATGGGAATGCTTTGCTGGAAGGATATCCTGGTCTGGCAAAAACTTTGGCTGTGAGGACATTAGCTGATTTAATGAATCTTAAGTTCAGCAGGATCCAGAGCACACCAGATTTAATGCCTTCAGACATAACCGGGACTTATATAATAGAGGAGACAAGCGGAAAAAGAAATTTCAAATTCCAGCCAGGACCAATTTTTGCAAATATTGTTTTGGCAGATGAAGTCAACAGAGCAACACCTAAAACGCAAAGCGCTTTATTAGAGGCAATGCAGGAGAAGCAAGTTACAGTCGGCACTAATACCTTTAAGCTGGATTTGCCGTTCTTTATTTTGGCTACGCAGAACCCAATCGAGCAGGAAGGTACTTATCCATTGCCAGAAGCGCAGGCAGACAGGTTTTTGCTGAAAATAAAAGTTGGTTATCCTTCCTTTGAGGAGGAAAAAGAAATTGCAAACAGGTTCACTTCTTCAATAAGAGAGCCCAGGCTGAAGATAATGCTTAATAAAAATCATCTGCTTAGCCTGCAAACACTGACAAGACAAGTTCCAATTGCAAATGACATAAAAGACAGGGCTTTGAAGATAATAACTGCAACAAGAACAAACAAGGATGTTATCAGTTATGGTGCTTCCCCGAGGGCTTCTATAGGAATATTGCTGGCAGCAAAAGCCCGTGCATTGGTTAAGGGAAGAAATCATGTGAGTGCTGAAGATATTAACGAGATAGCATACCCTATATTAAGGCATAGAATTATACTTAATTTTGAAGCAGAGAGAAAAGGAATGACAACTGACGATGCTATTAAGCATATTTTGGATAAAGTGAAATAATCAAAAATGATTAACACTGATTTTCTCGACCAGTTGAACCGGTTTCATTTAGCTGTTAAGAAAAGAGTTACATCCAGTTATACCGGCCCAAGGAAGTCCATAGCAACAGGACGTGGATTGACATTTAAGGAGCATAGAATTTATTCTCCGGGAGATGATATAAGGCAGATTGACTGGAAGGTTTTTGCAAGGACGGATGACTTATACATTAAGACATATGAAGAAGAAAGAAACCTGACAGCACATTTGATAATGGATGCTAGCGCTTCAATGGGGTTTGGAAAGCCGATAAGCAAATTCGATTATGCTGCTATGCTGGGAGTAGGTTTTGCATACCTTGCCATGAGGGAGAATGAAAAATTTCAGTTTTCTACATTTGCAGAGAGCCTTGATGTATTCCAGTCCCGGAGGGGAATGTCTCAGCTCGCTTCAATGGTTTTTCATCTGAATAATACAAAAACTCAGGGCAGTTCCAAGTTGCTGGAATCTGTTATGCAGTACAAAAAAGTGGTTGGGAGCAGATCGATGCTTGTGCTTGTGTCAGATTTTTTGATGGATGTTGATGAGGTCATAGAAGCCTTGTATAATTTAGGGGACCATGAAATAAAAATCCTGCAGATTCTGGATCCTATTGAAAAAGATTTAAAGTACAGCGGCGATTTTAAGCTGGTTGATAGTGAGACAAAAAGTATGTTAAGGACATACATAAGCCCAAGACTAAGGGTAGAGTACCAGCAGATGCTTGACAACCATGTAGCAAAAATAGAGGAGACATGCAATAAATTAGGATATCATTTCCATCAGATTACAAGTGATACTCCTGTTTTTGATGCTTTTTACCG
>CAYXMT010000015.1:15062-17158 GCA_964466175.1 uncultured Methanosarcinales archaeon
ATGCTTTTTACCGTGTTTTAGAATAATCTACAACCATCCTCTTTTTCTGAAATAGATGTAAGTAATAATCACAGAAATCATCATTAAACCCAATGCAAAGAAATAACCATACTGCCAGTAAAGCTCCGGCATGTTGAGTGGGGAATTCTTGTTGAAGTTCATTCCATAAATTCCTGAAATTAATGTTGGAATCAAAACAAAAGCAGAAATTACTGTTAAAGTTTTCATGACCTGGCCTAAGTTATTAGAGACAGAGCTTAAATAAATATCCAAGGTTCCTGTTAAGATATCCCTGTAAGTTCCTTCCATGTCTATCAGCTGGGTTACATCGTTGTTTAATGCACGAAATCTTTTGATGTTTTTTTTGTCTATGTTGGCAACATACTCTTTTTCTATCGATGAGATTACCTCCCGATTTGCTGTCAAAGCGCGGTGGAAGAATATAAGGGTTTTTTTTACTGAAAAAATCTGCTGTACAGTCAGTTTATCAGGTTTTTCAATAACTTTGTCTTCTATATAATCTATTTTTTCCTCTAGAGTATCTAAAATTGAGAAGTATGCATCTAAAACCTCGTCAAGAAGCTTGTAAGTGAAAAAACTTATGCTTTTATCATAAATATCAATTTTATTTGCCGCTATCAGCTGCTTTATTTTTTTAACAGAACTTACTTCCTTTAGTGTAATTGTAATTATATTATTCTTGTTTTTTGAAATAAAAATAGATACAGGTGTTGTTAATATTTCATTGTGCTCTATCCATGGCGCCCTTACAATAATGACAGAATAATTGTCCAAGTCAGAAACTTTTGGCCTTTCCTCTTCGTCAAGAACTTTTATCAGTTCGCTTAACGGAATCTTTGCCTTTTCAGAAATATGTTTTAATTCTTTTTTTGTAGGATTTATGCACTCAGCCCAGCACTTTGAAGCACTATCTAGGTCATTCAGGGAACCCGACTTTACACCTCCTTTTTGAAACTTATAAACTCTAAGCATCCGAATTTAAAATTTAATTTAGTGTATATAAAGTTTTTGCATTAAAAACTACCTGACTAGTAGTACAGCACACCAGTCATCCTCATAAACAGCATTGTAATTTTCTTTGTGCTTTACAATGTAATTAAATAATTGTATGTCCTGTTTTACCTTTCCTGAGAATACATAGTCCGGATTGTAATCTGTTACAATGTAATCCTGGTTGTCTTCTATTGTTGCCTGCAGTACCCCCATATATCTTTCAAATTTTTTTGGTTCGTAAAGATAAGAATATGTAAGGTCTATGCCATGAGTATATATTAGGTCAGAGTTTTTTGAAAATAAGTATGGAAATGCATACGCATTGGTAAATATCAAAGAATTTTTTGGAACATTGCTTTTCATCCAATCTGCACAGTTATTATAATTAGATAAGAAATTATTATCTATAACTTCATTTCTTAATAATGTGAAATTAATAATTCCTAAGATTATAAGTAATAATATGCTGGCTATTTTAACATACGTCAATAATTTATTTTTGTCGAACCTTTCAATATAATTATTTAATAATAAAGAAAGGGTTAGTATTGAAAAAGGAATTAAATATTCCTGCATTCTTCTTGATATTATTGTGTAAATAAAGAAAAATAATGTCAATGAAAAATAAAAAGTTTGCAATTTTGTAATTTTTTTGTTTTTGACCAAAATGAAAACTGAAATTGCGATATAAAATAAAACTAAAATATTGTTTTTTAGAAACCCGATAAAAGGCCAAGCCTTCCACTCGACATTATATAAATTTGCGATGAGGTTTACCTTGAATATCTGAATGTATAACAAGTAAATGTTGTTTGGAAAGTAAGGATTTATTACCAAACCTAAAATTATTCCAGTAAAAGGATACAATAAAATCTTGAAATCAAACTTTTTTGAGAATATTTTTTCTAAAATAAAATATAGCAAAATCAAAATCAATTGGAATACAAAACTGCTGTGCAGCAAAACAAAAACCAAAGAAGTCAGGCCTAAAAACAAATATTTTTTCCTCTGCAAAAAATAAATTGTTAGGATTAATAGTGCTATGACCAGAGGCATTTGCCTCGGCAGTAAAAATCTGTACA
>CAYXMT010000016.1:0-16995 GCA_964466175.1 uncultured Methanosarcinales archaeon
TAAATCAATAAATTTAAATATAATCTGTCCAATTTAATTATTAAAAATGGCAGAAGATGATGTTAATGATATTTTCAGGGATTTTGAGCATAAAGTAGAAGGTAAGAAAGAGCCGGAAAATGAACCTGCCAAAGTGCTTAAAAAAGAGCCTGTTAAAAAATTAAATGAAGAAGGGGCTTTGAAAAACAAATATGAAAGAGCAGAGCAGGTTTTGAAAGATAAGTACAAAAAAGAAAAAGAATCCTTGCAGGAAAAAAGAAAGAAAGAGATGACGGGCCATGGAGAGATGCATGGCAAAAATTCTCCAGGTATTGAAAAAGTCGCATATGTGGCAATAATTCTTGTTTTGGTTGTATATATAGGCATTGATTTGTCTTTTTATCATGGTGGAAGTACTGAGGTAGCAGAGCAAGCTGTTACTGCTGCTGCTGTTCAGGAAGAGGAAGAAGTTATAGAAGAAATAATTGAAGAAGAGGTTGTTGAGGAAGTAGTTGAAGAAGAAATAGTATTATCAGGCGAAATTACATTCACGATTGACACTATCTATATAGAAGTAGTTGATGCGGATGGTACTTTGGGTCACCTAAGCAAAATTGTTTTTACTATTGATAATGGCAAGGCAGAGGTTTTAACACCTGTTGTTGAGGCTTTTGCTTATGATTCTGAGCTGGATGAAGACTGGGAAACAAAGGTCAGGGGAAAATACATTGGCGCTGTAATTGAATCAGGTAAAACAGGTACAGGAAGCGTTGATTTAGTCCCAAAAACATGGAGAAACCTGGAGTTGAAGAAAAATATTCGGTTAACATTGAATGATACTGAGACTGGGTTTATTACCAGTATAAATGAACAAGTTCTTATTGAGTGATAAGGAAAACTTTAAATATAATCTATATTTGACTCTAAATATGACTCACTTAAACAATTGTTGTATGTGTTGTTTCTGTATGTGCTAGTTTGCACTTTCATTGTTGTTTCTGATGTTTATTTGCTGTTAAGACATCAGAGTTCTCTATAAAATTTAATCATAAAAATTGGAGGTTAGAAGAATAAATGATAAAATTACCATATGCTTCAAAATTATATAAATCAGTGTCGGAATATATTGGAAGGAAATATGACGATATTACAAGTACTCTTGGGAGTGCAATTAAGCCTTCAGGATTAGAATTAGCTTTAGCTGGAGTGCATAGTAATCCAATGGGCAATCAATATGGTCCATATGATGGAATGTTTTATGCAAAATCAAATGGGTGTTCCAGTAAACCTACAATAAAGAGGATGGGGTTAGACGGAAGATCAAATAATGTTTATGTGGAAATAACTGGAGGCGGGAGACTAACTATACGGCCAATGAATGGGAAAAGAAGAAAAGTTAAGGAATATGTTCGGGGAATGTTAGACGCAAATGGCATAAGTTACAAACCAAAAGATGTTAGTGCAATAGTTAAAAAATTAAAAAATCCTAGTTAAAATATCTTCTGCCAATTCATATAAATATTGTTTATTACTTCTTTTAATTCCATACCTTTTATTTCAGCAATTTTTTTGTATGATTCTAAAACAAAAGCAGGCTCATTTCTCTGGTCCTTGAAAGGAGTTAAGTAAGGCGAGTCTGTTTCGCAGAATAGCTGTGTAATGGGGATTAATTTTGTATTTTCCTGGAACTGGAAGCTTTTTGTGACATTAGTCGGGATTGTTGCAAACCAGTTATTGTCAATTATTTTTTTGACTAAAGCTTTCTTGCCGGAAAAGCAATGCATTATGATTTTTTTTAATTTTGAGCTTTGCAGGATGTTTACTGCATCTTCTTCTGCTTTTCTTGAATGAACAATAATAGGCTTGTTTATTTTCTCTGCAAGAGAAATCATTTTTTCAAATAATTCTTTTTGTTCCTTTTGCTTATCTTTGATCCAGAAGTAATCCAATCCAACTTCTCCAACTGCTGTTATCTTATTTTTATTCTTTTCTATGAATCTTATTTCTTCATCTATATCAAATTTATTTTCCTTTAAAGGATAATCTCCAGAGTCTATTTCTTTCTGCAGGGTCTGTATTGGGTAAATGCCTAAACACGGTTTAACAATATCATATTTTTCTGCTATCTGCAAAGCTTTCCTGTTTGTTTCCGGGTTTATTCCTGCTGTAAGAATTACTTTCAAATTAGCTTTTTTGGCATTATCAATCACTTTATCCAAATCATCCTTGAAATAGCAATGGTCCAGATGAGAGTGTATGTCTATTAGCATTTTATATGTTGAAACAAAAATGTTTATAAAGGTTATTGCATTAGTATAGTTTATGGATAGTGTTCGTAAATCCGGTGCATAAAGAATTCTCTGATTTTATTAGTTTATAGTCTGATTTTTATTTATTATTGTTTTATTTATATGGTGATTAAAATGTCAATATACCAAAAAAATCCAAAGTGGAAAGGGCATCTGAAGAAATACATGTCTATGGATAGCTTTCCTAAGATACAGGGCTATGATTTTGATGGAAAGTTCGATTTTAAGAAGTTTATTGAAGGCTATAGTAATATGGGGTTCCAGGGTTCTAATCTTGGAAGAGCTTTTGATATTCTGGCAAAAATGATTGAGGAGAAGAAAAATGGGAAATTAAGCATATGGATGTCTTTTACCGGGAACATGATAAGTTCAGGAAACAGGGAAATAATCAGATATTTGGTTAAGAACAAGATTGTAGATGGCATTACAACAACTGCGGCTGCATTAGAGGAAGATATTATCAAATGCATAAAGCCATTTCATCTGGGAAATTTTGACATAAAGGGAGAATTTTTACTGGACGAATCAATTGGAAGAATAGGCAATATTTTAGCACCTATGGATAGGTATTTGTATTTTGAAAGGTTTTTTAATGATTTTTTCAAGAAACTAATGAAAGAGTTTAAAGGTATACCCTGTACTTATGAAGTTGCAAGAGAAATGGGAAAGTGCATTAAAACTAACTCATTAACAAAGAAAAACTATGATAAATCATTTTTGTATTGGGCATGGAAAAATAAAATTCCTGTTTTTTGCCCTGGAATAACAGATGGTGCAATGGGGGATTTGACAACGTTTTTCAAAAGAAGGAATCCAAAATTTGCAATTGACGTTACAAAAGATAATTTTGAACTTACAAAAATATTACAGAACACTTCTAAAGCAGGATGCATTGTTTTAGGGGGTGGAATTTCAAAGCATTTTTTATTGAATTCTGCAATATTTAGGGAAGGTTTTGAATACTCTATTTACATAACTACTGCAAATGAATATGACGGTTCTGATTCTGGTGGCAACCAGGAAGAGGCAATAAGCTGGGCAAAAATAAAGCCAAATGCTCAACGTGTAAAGGTAGTTGCTGATGCTACTTTGATATTTCCTTTGCTGATTGCAGGGAGTATAAATCGCAAAATCAAGCTTAGTAGAACTTAACAACTTCTGGAAAACAATAATCTTTAAATATGCCCATATATGCCCTAAATCCTTATGCTTAAGCTGAAAATCAAAAAGGGTGTTAAAGCGGATATTGTTGTTATGAGTATTCCTTCAAGAGAAAAGCAGATAGGGGCTTTTCTACAATGTTTAAGGGATTTGGATAAACTTAAGTACAATATAATTCTTGTCTGCAATACTGAAAAAAATAAGGAATCAAGAGCTTTTGTTAAAAAAATATTCAAAAAATACAACAAGGGAAAACTGCCTCACCAGGTTGTTTACAATCCACAAAAAACACTGCCTACAGGAAGAAATGCAGGAATTGCACGCTCAATCCAGAACGCATCTAAAGGGACAAGGCTTACTTACATAATGGATGATGATGTTGTTATCTACAAGCCAACACAAATACTGGACTTTATAGAGCAGGGGCTTCAATACGCTTCTTTTGTTGGTTATCCTACATTTGAAGTTGCAATGCTGTCCAAAACTCAAAGAGTGGCAGAAGCAAATACTCTTAGTAATGCAATCAAATCCAAGAAAGAGCTTTCTTCTAAATTCTTTAATTTCCTTGAAATAGAAAAACCAAGAAGGTATACACCTTTCAGAGGCCGAAAATATGAAAATGCTTATGTTCTGTATGGTCATGTTCATGGAAACCTGCAATTGCACTTTACAAGAGTTCTTGAAAAGATGAAAAAAGAGCATGGTGGTGGAAATGGTATCTTCAATTCAAATAGGCAATGGTATGGTGAGTTTACAGAATTAAATTACCGCTTCCAGAGATACGGCCTTATTGGGGGCTTTTTGTTTAGAAGTCCAAGTAAGATGGAGCATTTGCATAAAGCCAGTGATTGGGGCCTTGTTTTCCATAATGATACCAGTGTATCTGAATCTCCTACAAGGACAATGAGGAACAGAAATGAGAACATGTTGAGGTCTTATATTTATTTGGCTATAGAATCAAATACAGTCTCTTTAGACAGGCCCAAGGAGGATTTCCTTGAGCGTTTTCTTAAGATTATCAATTCTGATTTCAGGTTTTTAAAGCCAGTAACGCAGGAGTTTGCAAAGCTGCTGCAGATAAGGTACTCAAGCCAGGATTACTTGTTTGGTACAAGGTCAATGTCAAATGAGCTGTTTGAGCGCAAGAGGAAAAAGATAATAACCAAGGTTTTAAATGATATTTATTCGAATAAAGAGCTGAAAGATTCCCTCTTAAGGAAAAAAATTGAATACGAGACAGCACCGTTTAAATTAGAGCCTTTTGAGCAGATGTCAAAGAGGAGCTTTAACGAACTTTTGCGCTATCAGAACGAGATGCTTAAGCCCTTTAGGGAAGAAATCTATGATTATGAATAAGGTTATTATCTTTTCGGATATGGACGGAACATTTCTTGATCATAATACTTATTCTTATGCAAAGGCAATGCCTGCTATCAAGAAAATAAGGAAAAATAAAACTCCTTTGGTTTTCTGCAGTTCAAGAGTATGTCATGAAATGGATTTATATGATGAAAAATTGAAGTTATCCAATCCGGTTATAGCTGAAAACGGCGCTGCAATTTTTATTCCAAAAAATTATTTTAAATTCAAATATAAATATGATTATGAGAAAGATAACTATAAGGTTATACACTTTGGCTCGAATTATAAAAAACTGCGCCAGGTTTTAACAAAAATAAAAAAAGAAACCGGTTATGATATCAAAGGTTTTGGTGATTTAACCCTGAAAGAACTTTCAAAAAATGCTGGTATTTCTATTGGGAAAGCAAAATTAGCAAAACAAAGAGATTGCACAGAACCGTTTATTCTGAATAAAGGAAATATAGAGAAAATTAAAAAATTGATAAAAAAATACGGCCTTAACTATACCAAAGGCGGAAGATATCACTATATTATGGGCAAAAACGACAAAGGCAAAGCTGTTTCTGTTTTAAAGAAATTGTTTAAGAAAAAATTTGGGAAAATTGTTACTATTGGAATTGGAGATGGATTAAATGATTTACCTATGCTGAAAAATACTGATTATGGTTATTTGGTTAAAAACCATAAAGGAAAATATAGCTTTAAGCACAAAGGCATTATTAGAGTAAATAAAAAAGGTCCTGCCGGGTTTAATGAGGCTGTGATGAGATATTTGTAAAAAAACAAACAAAAGAAATAAATATACTTTAATTTAATTCTAAATTATGGAGTCAACTGCTTTTAATTTTAAGACAAGAATGGGGAGATGCCAACAACGGATGAAAAATTCCAGCCATTGGACATATTAAAGTATGCTGTTGAAGATTATCCTGGGCTATATATAATACATGAAACTCAAAATCCATTTGAAACTCCAGAATCAACTAGGTTTACAGATAATCTAAGAGAATTAGGAATAGAATCTAGGATTAGATCAGATAATCCCAATATTTATACAAGAGAATTAGTGCATCCAGATGGTACCAGGTACATTTTTACATTATCCACATCAACAGAAGAGCAAAAAGGAAGAGTTACAGTAGGAGATGATGTATTAGATCTCGATTTAGGCCCAAGAGTAGCAGAGGTTTATTCTATTAATGACCTAGGTAAGGCCAAGATATTTTCATCAGCTATTTTTAGTTAAGAACTACAACCACTTACTCCTAATATGCTTCTTAAGCACTTTATCTTTCTCAATGGCATTCATTAATTTTATCCAGCGTTGGTTGAATATAAAATAGCCGGGTACCAATTTCCTTGCTCTGTCTATGGAATTGTTGATAAATCTTTCAGCAGTGATATTATGTTTTTTTAATTCTTCAGGATACATATGCTTTAGTGCATAAACAGCATCCCCAATAAGTTTCTTGCCAAAGAATTCACCAGGATACGGCTTTAACTCGTCTATATCTACCTTATGCAATGGGCAATATTTATCATTACATCCTCTAATCTTCTCCCTCTCATAAACAAATCTCATTATATCCTGCTCAAGCTTATGGTAACTTGCCATACTGAATGCACCCGTTTTAAGAAATGATTCCATTTTTTTGCCCCATGTTTCAGGAGGCATATGTATGATATAAAGTTTCTTGTCAAAATAAAAATCCAATCCATGCGCTTTTGCATTAATGAGATAATCCATATTTTCTCCTCGTGGAATACCAAGATCATAGGAAATGTTCATGAACATTTTCCGGTGCATGACCATATTCCCCCCAAATACAAAATTTGATTTTTGCACCCTGCCCTTTTTCCTGTCAATATTTATGAAACCCTTGTTTTTCATAATCCTTTTCTTATAAAAAAGATTGTCGACCTTAGGTTTCTTAAGATCCTTCATTATATACTCTCCATTCTTGTCCCTATAATAACCGCCAATGCCATAAATCATGTTTCCTTTGTATTTTTTGCCTATGAATTTTGTCGCCTTTTCGACATGGTCTGGCATAATGATTTCATCATCATCCAATCCTATCATCACATTAGCATCTAAGGCATTAGTCGCAATAAGCTGGCAGTTTCTAATAGCAGGGTAGTGTCCAAGATTAATTTGGGAAGTAACATCCGCTAGACCATATTTTTTCATCCTGTTTTTTAAGAACTGAACATCAGACTTTGAGAATTGCATTATAGGATAATGTTTATTATAGCCTTTAATCAGAGAATGAATCTTTTTATTAACTTGTTTGTATAGATTGTCATCACTATAGTCTACGGTTGCAACCACAATAACAACCTTAAACTTTCCCTGCACATTTTTAAGGCTGTCTAATGTCCTAGTTAAAGTTTGGTTGCCATTCAAAGGCGTAGGATGGTCAAAATAAGCATCGCCAACCTTTTTTTTTGCATCTTTTCTAGTCCAGTATGTAGGTATAGTTATTATTGGCACTTTCATTTTTGACTAACCTCATTGTTATTATGAATTTCAAAAATAAAAGCTACGAACGTCCCAGAGGGACACCAAAAATGCAAAGCATTTTTCTGTGTTAGTGAGTATGCTTTCATTTTGAACTCTTTTTTACCTCTTTTAATAATCAGATATATATTAATCTATTGTTGGTTTTTAAAACTTTTTATTTATTTCTGTTGTTAGTAGGTATAAGGTTGAAAACAAATAATTTTATAAACTTAAGACTATCCCAAAAAATGATGAAAACCACAATTCAAAAAATAAAATCAATGAAAGGAAAGGAAAAAATAACTATGCTTACTGCTTATGACTGTAGCACAGCAAAGGCTATGGATGATACTGGAATAGACATAATCTTAGTGGGAGACAGCTTAGGAATGGTTGTTTTGGGCTATGAAAATACTTTAAGCGTTACAGTAGAGGATATAATAAGGCATACAGGCGCTGTTTCCAGAGGAACAAAAAATGCTTTAATTGTTGCTGATATGCCTGCCGGAAGCTATGATGATAAAGAAAGTGCTGCATTGAATGCAGAAACATTGATTAAATCCGGAGCTGATACTGTAAAACTGGAAAATAAGCCGGAAATTGCTAAGTTTTTAGTGGACAATGCCATTGAAGTTATGGGCCATATTGGATTGACTCCGCAAACAGCTACTAATTTTAAAGTTCAGGGTAAGGATGAAGAAACTGCCAATAAACTTATTAAACAGGCAAAAGAATTAGAAGAAGCTGGATGTTATATTTTGATTTTGGAATGTATGCCTGTAGATTTAGCAAAGAAAATCACAGAAAGCATTTCAATACCAACAATGGGGATTGGTGCTGGCGTTGAGTGCGATGGGCAGGTACTAGTTTCAAATGATGTTGTTGGATTGTATGACAAATTAAGCCCAAAGTTTGTAAAGAAATATGCTTCATTAGGTGATGAAATGAAGAAAGCTTTTAAAGAATATATCAAAGATGTTAAGGAAGGGAAATTTCCTACAGATAAGGAAAGTTTTCATTGAAAAATTCTACTGAGCATACTCTGGTGTTGGTTGTGATGATTCTTTCAGTGAATTTAATACTTTTCTGCATATACTATTGACCCATCTTTCCTTGCTGGCATTTACTTTTAAAGATTTAATCACTCTCAAAGCGCTTTCCCGGTCTTGTGCAGATTTTAGCCTTTGTATGAATCCCTTTCTTCTTACATCCAGAGCATCTTTTATTCTAAGGGCTTGAATAATTTTAGCCCTTATCCCGGCTATTTTCTCTTCAGCAGTCAGTTCTTCTCTAATTGCCTCTTGAGGGGTTTCCATCCTCTTATTTTTGATTTATAGTTATAGAAATCTTTCTATATCCATTTTTAATAATAAAGATTTATAAACCAATATTTCTTCTTGTTTTCTATATGACTCTAAAAGATAAAAATATCGTAATCGGGATATCCAGCAGTATAGCGGCCTATAAAGTTCTTGATTTAATTAAGAAATTAAGGAATCTAAAAGCTAATGTTTATGTAATCATGACTGAGAATGCTGCTAAATTAGTTAAGGTAAAAGATTTTGAGAAGGAAAGCGGTAATGTAGTTTCAATAGACTTATTCAATAAAAATGTCAATTATGTTGATTATATCAAAAAAGACAAGCCTATAAAACATATCTCATTGGCAGATATTGCTGACCTGTTTCTAATATGCCCTGCAACTGCAAATATAATCGGAAAAATAGCTAATGGGATTGCTGATGATTTACTGAGTACTAGCGTAATGGCAACTAACGCTGCTGTTTTAATTTGCCCTGCAATGAATGTAAAGATGTGGAAAAATCCTATAATGCAGGAAAATGTAAAGAAATTGAAGAATCTAAGATATGAGTTTGTTGCTCCGGAATATGGAGAATTAGCTTGCGGCTACAAAGGCATGGGCAGGCTTGCAGATTTAGATAAAATAGCAAAAAGAATTGAGACAACTGTGCAAAGAAGATCTGATTTGGCAGGAAAGAAAATCCTGGTTACAGCAGGAGCAACTTCAGAAGAAATAGACCCTGTTCGTGTAATTACAAACAAAAGCTCAGGAAAGATGGGTGTTTATATTGCTGAAGAAGCTTTTTTGCGCGGGGCAGATGTAACCTTAATCAGGGGAATAAATGCAGTAGAACCGCAATACCATTTTAATGATATAAAGATAAGCAATGTTGAAGAATTATTCAATGAAATTAAAAAAAACCTGAAAAATAAGGATGTTATGATTCATGCTGCTGCTGTTTCTGATTTTACAATCAATAACAAACATAATAACAAAATAAAAAGTCATGAAAACTTGCATTTAGAGCTAACTCCAACAACAAAGATATTTGAAAATATAAAAAATCTGAATAAGAAAATATCTTTGATAGGGTTTAAGGCAGAGTATAGGGTAAGCAGTAAAGAACTAGTTAATAGGGCATATGAATTGTTGAAAAGCGCAAATGCAGATTTTGTTGTTGCGAATGATATTGGCAAAAAAGAAAGAGGTTTTGACACAGAGACAAATGAGGTTTTTGTTGTTGATAAACATAAAAAAACCAAGCATTTAAACTTAGCAAATAAAAGAATAGTTGGAAACAAAATACTGGATGAAATAAAAAGAATTTCTTAAATATTACTTCCTGCCCTTTTTTTGGGTTAATACCTCTACAAGATGCCTAGTCTCATTCAATTGTTTTTTAGTAACATCGACAGCCAGGCTTAATGATACAAACAAAACAAGAAGCATAAGCCAGTTGAATATTGCTATTACCATCAGCCAGCTCATCCCTCCTTCCTTAACAAAAACCTGGTTTATAAGCTGGAAACCCAGAATAGTCGTAGTAATACCTGCAATCAAAAGAACTACTTCAAAAGTGCTGACTTTTTGCATATGTTAACCTCTTCTATATTTTTAGTCCTAACTTCGCTTATATATAAAATTTTCTTTTTTTAATTCGAGAATACATAACATTTAAAAACACACAATATTTCCATTTTAAAATGTCAAAGAAGGGTAGAGGAATGAATGCTGGAAAGAAGCTTAAGGCTAGAAGGCATAAGAGCAGATATTCTGATAAATGGTTTGTAAGACGAGTTAGAAGGCTAAAAGCTAAATCTGACCCCTTAGAAGGAGCTTCTCAGGCAGATGGAATTGTACTGGAAAAAGTGCAATTAGAAGCAAAACAGCCAAATTCTGCAATGAGAAAATGCGTAAGAATCCAGTTAATTAAGAATGGCAAGCAGGTAACTGCATTTTGCCCTGGAGATGGTGCTACTAAGCTAATTGATGAGCACGATAAGGTAATGGTAGAGTGTATTGGCGGGGCTATGGGCAAATCAAAAGGAGACATACCCGGTGTAAGATGGCATGTAATCAAAGTAAATGATCAAAGTCTGAATGCATTATTAAGAGGTAAAGTAGAAAAAGCAAGGAAATAATTCTTAAAATGGCATCACAAATATTAGTATTCAACAAATGGGATGTAGAAGGGATTAAAGTAGACGATCCTGGATTACAGTCTTACATTACACTGCAGCCTAAAATTGTTCCTAAAACAGGAGCAAGATATGCAAAAAACAGGTTCCATAAAAGCAAGATATTCATTGTTGAAAGGCTTATTAATAAAATTATGATTCCCGGACATAAAGGCAAGAAGCACACTAAGTCCAGTTCTCATACAACAGGTAAGGCTAATAAAGCATTTTCAATTGTTGAGAAGGTTTTTTCTTTGATTGAGAAGCAGACAAAGGAAAATCCAATAAAGGTTTTTGTAAAAGCTTTGGAAAATTCTGCTCAAAGGGAAGAGATAATAACAATTGAATACGGTGGAGCCAGGTATCCAAAGTCAGTTGAATGTACACCTCAAAGGCGCGTGGATATTGCTTTAAGGCATATGACGCAAGGCGCTTATCAAAAGTCTTTCAATTCAAAAAAATCAATTGAAGATACCTTAGCAGAAGAGATAATTAATGCTTATAGATTAAATGCAGGTTCTAACGCAGTTTCAAAGAAATTAGAAGTTGAAAGACAAGCTGATGCTTCTAGGTAGTTATTTCTTAGGGTTTTTTGACATCTCCTTAATCCAAACATCTCTTTGAGGGAAAGGTATTGTTATTCCGTTCTTGTCGAATTCTTCTTTTATTGCCTTTACAAGGTCAAAATAAACTGCCCAATAGTCTTCTTTCTTTACTGAAGGCCTTACAGCAATATTGACAGAACTATCTCCCAAGCTTTTTGTCACAACCTGGGGTTCAGGTTCTTTAAGAACGCGTTTATCATTTTTTAGCACCTTATGTATTATTTTTATTGCCTTGCCTATGTTAGAATCATAACTTATGCCTACTTCAAGATTAAATATTTTCCTTATTGGATTTCCAGTGTAATTTTGTATTGTATCTCTCCATATTTTGCTGTTTGGTATTGTTATCTTTACATTGTCAGGGCTCTTTAAAACGCATGCCGCTATGCCTATTCTTTCAACTCCGCCAACAACACCTCCAATCTTTATCCAATCTCCTACTTTGAATGGCCTGTAGAAGAGAATAAATACTCCTGATGCTAAATTGCTTAAAGTATCCTGCAAAGCAAATCCTATAATTATGCCTGCTATTCCCAGGCCTGCAATCAAGCCTGCGACATTAATACCTAAATTTGAAAGTAAAACTATGATAAGAATCGCCCATAAACCTACCTTGACTATATTTTCAATAAAAGTCTCAATGCCCCTGTCAAAATTGGCCTTGTCAAAGAATTTTTCTATTAAACGTATAAGAACTCTTATTGCTATGTATCCAACAATTAATGTTATGGATATAGTTATAAGTTTGGGTACATAACCGGTTAACTTGACTAAAAAATCACCCCATAAGTTCTGCAATAATGACGGCATATTAGAAAAAAGTGTTATTTGATTATTATTTAAAGGTTATGGTTTGTTTCAGATAGGAAATGATATTTTTTTGAGAAATCTATTTAGGGGCTGGTCCAAGAATTATTTTACGTATTGTGGTTTCAAAATACCATCTTTATCATCTTTTTGTTCACATCCAATAGAAAAAACAAGTAACAATATAAGGAGTAATAATATAATTTTCTCTTTTTTTATCAAATCCATGAGTTCAATCTTTAATTATATAATATTTAAATATTGCCTTTTAGTACTTAAGAAAAACTAGCAAACCTTTCCAATTGTAACCTTCTCAACAGAAACTGTTTCCTTGCTTGTTTTTAATTCTAAATTGTTGAAAAGAACTTTTCCATCTTTTACTTCAATCTTCAATTTTTGAAAACTTTCAAAACTTAATCTTTCATTGGAATTCTCTAAATTACCAAATTTAACTTCACTTCCAGGTTTAGAATCTTTAACTGTTAGTAATCCTACATTTTCCTTATCTTGTGCAGCTAGCAACATACCCTGGCTTTCTACTCCTCTTAGTTTTGCATGCTTTAAGTTTGTTACAACAATTATTTTTTTATTTTTTAACTGTTCTTTAGAATAATAATCCTTCAGCCCTGCAACTAATTGTCTTTTCTCTTTTCCAAGATTAATCTGCAAAACATATAATTTATCAGCATCAGGATGGTCCTTAACTTCAATGATTTCCGCAACTTTAAGGTTTAATGGAAATAGTTCTTCTTTAGTTTCCTCAATCTTTTTTACCAATATCTGTTCTTTTCCAATTTTGTGGTTCTTTAAATCAAAACCAATATCTTTCCATTTTAGATTTTTCAAATTTAATTGTTTTTGCAGCTCTTCAGAAAACTCCGGTAAAATTGGCTGTATAAGGATACTTAGATTCTTAGCAATATTAATGCATAATGAACAAATTTCCTGCACTTTAGCTTTGTCTTTTTTAATCAATGCCCACGGCTCATTTTTCTGGAAATATTTGTTTCCAATGTCAGAAATCTGCAGTATTTCGTTAATGGCATGGTTAAAATTCAGTTCATTGTAATTTTTTCCAACATTTTTAACTTTCTTATTTATTTCATTGATTACTTTCTTATCATTGTCTATTGTTTTTACCTTTCCATCAAAATTCTTGTTTGTAAAGCTTACTATCCTATAGCAAAAATTTCCAAGATTGCCAAGAAGCTCATTATTGATTCTTTCTTTTAACAGATCTTCTGAATATTCTCCATCCCCTTCAAAAGGCATAGCGCCGATAATATAAAATCTGAAACTTTCATTTCCATACCTTTCTATTTGTTCGAATGGTTCAATTACATTTCCGGATGATTTGCTCATCTTAGTTCCTTCTGATAAAATAAATCCATGAACAAACAGGCTTTTAGGCAAATCTAATTTAGCAGAAATTAGCATTGCCGGCCAGAAAGCAGCATGAAATCTTAGTATGTCTTTTCCAATAATCTGGATGTCTGCCGGCCATATCTGTTTGAATTTCTTTTCATCTCTTCCGTACCCTATTCCAGTTATGTAATTGGACAAAGCATCGCACCATACGTACATAACTTGCTCATCATCTCCGGGAACAGGAACTCCCCAGGATAATGAAGTTTTTGGCCTAGAAAAACTGATATCTTTTGCAGTTTTTAAGAAAGATAATATTTCATTCTTTCTGCTTTCCGGGATTATATCAAATTTATCGGATGTTATTTTTTTTGTAATTTCATCTTTGTATTTTGAAAGCTTAAAAAAGTAGTTTTCTTCTTCAATTAGTTCTATTTCTCTTGTAGAATGATTAGGGCATTTTTCATTTACAAGTTCTTTTTCGGTTTTAAATACTTCACAACCTGCGCAATACAGTCCCCTGTAATTTTTCTTGTATATATCTCCTGATTTAACCAGTTCTTTCCAAAGCTTTATTGCGCCCGGATAATGAATTTTCTTATCACTTGTCCTGACAAAATGATCATAAGAAATGTTTAATTTTTTGTACAAGTCTTTGAAAACACTAACATTCTTATCAAGAAATTCTATAACATCCTTTCCTTCTTTTTGAGCTGCCTGCCAATTTTTAGTTCCATGCTCATCAGTTCCTGTCTGGAAGAAAACGTCTTTTCCTAATAACTTATGAAAGCGCACAGCTACATCTGCCTGAATTATCTCCAAAGCATGGCCTAAATGAGGCACTGAATTGGGATATGCTATTGCTGTGCAAATATAAAATTTCTTATTCTTGAATTTGATCACCTATGAACACAGAATAAGTTTTTGTTTAAAAAGGTTGTTTTATTGGCAACTAATTTGACACTAAAAATCGAGTGTTTTTATAGTCTCCGCAATATCCAAGTTATGTTCTCTAATTTTTGCATGATATTCCTGGGGAATTGGTTGCATAGTTTCAGCATTAATTCTCACGTATCCTCTTTGAGTTAAACTTTGCTCAAAATTAGCGAGATGGTCATCACCATAAAGGACACCCACTGCACTAATTTCTTCATTAGATTCAAACTGTTCAATGTAATCCAATACCTTCTGCTCCCTTCTTTGATCATGTTTATTGTCAAGTTTCATCGCAATATCAACCCTTTTTAAAAAAATATTTACATCCTCTTCTTTAGTAAAATCAAAATCTGTTCTTCTGTACTCTTCAGGCAGTTGTTCAGAAATAAAATCATCAAATTCTTGACTGCTCATGTCAGCTTTGTACCAGTTTTCCGGAAGATTAGTATGATCTATTGCTTCGACTTGATGAATTAACAGGTCTTCATATAAGTAGTTGTTTATTATTGCAGCTGTCCTCGCTTGCATATCATCCTCTTTAAATGAGGTATATCCTCCAGTAGGTATATCACCGTGTAATTCATATAGCACTGTATCCATAGACTCTAAATGTGAGCTAATTGTTGAATAGTATTAGGGAGTAGCTATGTGCTGATTTCCAACTAGTTTTACTGTCATACCGGTTGAAGAATTTACTAAGGTTATAATCTGAGTTCTACCTAAAATATCTTCAATATTGAATTCTTCTGAATCAGAGGTATTTAAATCCATTTTATTACTTTAAATGTGAGATATAGTACTTTATAAATCTTTCTAATTTTAACTACTCTAAAGGGGTGTCACAATTATAATATAGACTATTCTTTAAAATTGTTTCTTGACTATTTAAAGACATTAGAACTTTTTCTTCTTACTTTTCTTCATCTTCTTAGTAATCCCAATCTTCTTATTGCACTTATCACATTCAAAAACATAAGAAGGAACACCTTCAAAAGTTTTTCTTTGGTATTCTGTTGTTGCCTCTCCTTCATTCCCGCAATGAGGACACTTATACTGGATTTCTACTTTTAATTTTGCTTCAGTATCTTCATTAGTCTCCTGATGCTTGCATGCAGAGCACTCATAAACATCAGCTTTCTTGTCTACTTTACCGTTTTTTTTAATCGGTTTTCCAACTGTAGGAGTATTGCACTTTGGGCATGTGCCTCTGTAAACCCATGCTTTTGCATAGCCTTCTCCAATACTTCTATTAGTAAAATAAAGGCACTCTTCCATGCTGTCCGGTATTTTTAATGGCATATTATCACCTTAAATTGTTATGTTCAGTTCTTTTATTTGCTCTTTGCAGACGCTTTTAATAGTCTTTGCATCTCTTGCTGCTTTTTCCTCAACCTGCTGGTATGATGCCTGTAGGATTAAGACATCCTTTTGAGTTAGATTTACGCTTTCTGCTTCTTTAGGAAATTGATTTACCAATAATCTTAGGCTTTCTAATGACTCAAAGCCTTTCTGAGCTGAAGCATTTCTTATCTTTGATGAATTAAGAACGTGAGCAGAGCCTTTTTTACATCCAAAGCCCCAGTCAGTTGTGCTGCCTCTGCCCCATTGCCATCCTTCTGTATGCAGCTTTTCTGCTTCTAAGGATTTTATTTTGAAGTCAATGAGATATTTTAATGATAGAGTCATGTCGTCATTTACTGCGCTAAAACCTGTAAGCTGCACAAGCAATCCGTCTATTTTTTTTAATGAATTAGGAGGTGTTTTCATAGTAGAGCCAAATTCATCATCTATTTCATTGATTCTTTTTACACCCTGGTTAAATTTTGCAGTCTCAGGGCTAGCGCAGCCATATAAGACTATTGAACTCAACACAAAAATAAAAATTATTGATTTATTCAACATAAACACCTGTTAGTTCTAGTAGTTTTTTCAAACTAATATTTATTCTTTTCGTAATAATTTACTAATTTCTAAGAATGGCACCATCGAGTTAGAAAGCTTAACACAGTATCAATTTCTTGGAACATTTCAGGAGATTGGTCACGGTAAGTCTGCAGATATGCATGTCCCTCTTCTGGTGCCTCTCCTAGCGCAACTTTTTCATTATCAGCATTAATGTCTTTACGCCCTAAGGTTTGCATGTAGAATTGGGTAACACTATCCAGGTCTGTAGTAGCTGGTAAGTTTACATCGCCAATAGGCTGTCCTTCAAGCTGTAATCCTTCAACTTTTTGTCTGTCTCCAGCCAGGTAGATGATGGATTTTGCTTTAAGTGATTCAGTATCCTGAAAAAGTGCAATGACAATGCCATGCAAATATGATCTAGGCAAATCTAAATAACCGACCCTATCTACAGCACCAATACTTTCAATATGGTCTCTAATCGGTCCTGGGAGATCTGAAGTCATATTAAGGGGTAAATCAATTCAATTTAAAAAACTAATGTTTTAGAGCTGAAACAACAAAATAATTATAAATACCAGCAATT
>CAYXMT010000017.1:0-16832 GCA_964466175.1 uncultured Methanosarcinales archaeon
CAGTTATGATTTCCACTTTTTTAACCTATCTTTTTTATAATTCTTATGTGATAGAGAATATAATAACATTAGATATGCTCGTAAAGGTTGATGACCACTTTGGGCTTAATGCAGATGCGGATGCAATAAAATTTGGGATGATAATGCCCGGCACATCCGGCGAGAGGTCTATTATGGTAAATAACAGTGCTGCTTATCCGTTAAAGGCTATAATTCTAAAATCAGGCTATATTGCAGATTGGGTAAAAGTTTCTGAAAATAACTTTATTTTGAAAGAAAACGAAAATAGGCAAATAATTTTTGAGGTTTCTGCTCCTGAAAACGCTGATTATGGGAATTATACCGGGGAAGTTAAGATTATTTTTAAAAAGACTTTGTTCGGTAAATAAAAGCAAATTTTCTTGCTACATCCCTTAACTTCAAAAAATCAGCTATTTTTTTCTTTGAATTCATCATATAAAATAGCCTAAAATTACAAATATTTATATATCAATATGATATATTTATGATATAGTCAAGAATATGGCAAAATTATTGCATATTAGGGTTGGAAAATGCCTGAAGAACAAAATGCAGGATTTGATAGATAAAGGTCTCTTTAGCAACCAGGCTGAGATTGTAAGGGAAGGCCTTAGGAACATTTTATTCAAATATGAAGAAGAACTCAGAAAAGGCAACAAATTGAAGAAAAAATAAAATGGCAAAGGTATCAAATAACTTAATTGCAGTTTTGATTGTAATATTTGGGATAATAATGGGCTATAATAATTGGCTTATTTATACAAATGCGGAAGTAATTGCTGTAACCGGGCAAGCTACAAAAACAGTTTCTATAACGCTTACTTTAGTATCTCCGGGAAATGCCAATGCAACCATAACATCAACAGCTGTTACAACTGCTACTGAGGATTCACTTTATACTTACCAAGTAACTGCTACTGATTTGGATGGGGATTACATAAACTTTTTTGACAATACCACTTTGTTTGACATAAACCCGGCAACTGGCTTAATCAGCTTTACACCTAAAACAAATAATGATGCTGGCAACCATACAATCGAGATTTTTGTGTTTGACTTCCAAGGGGGCTTTGCCTCGCAGGTATATAACTTATCAATTACTGCAGTTAATGATAAGCCTGTTCTAGATTTTATTGGAACAATAACCGCTCAAGGGGGTGTAGTAAGCACTTTTAGTGTCAATGCAATAGATGAAGAAACTGCCAGCTCAGATTTAATATATAATGTAAGCGGCGTTTCTTTTGTAAATATAAGCAGCAATACAATTACCTTATCTCCTGAAGCAGGGGATGCTGGAGAGCATTCTATAAATATTACTGTAAGCGACGGTTCTTTAACAGACTCAGAAAATGTTACAATATTTGTGCTTGATTCTTCCATTGAAAATAGCGCGCCAACAATAGAATCGTATTCACCCGCAGGCTCAACAGCAACTATAACAGCAGACAATAATCAGACTTTTAACATTAACTTTACTGATAATGACGGCAATAATACAGCAAGCATTCAATGGTTCTTAAATGGCCTGGAAGTTACTGGGGAAAATAACAATTCTTATACTTTTATAGGAAACTTTACAGACGCAGGCACTAATGCAGGCTCACATACAATAATGGTTGATGTATTTGATGGATTAGCAATTGCCTCGCATTCCTGGACCTTAAACGTAAATATAACAAGAGATGCTGATGGAGATGGGATTCCAGATTATCTTGACAGCTGCCCATTCTTTTCCGGCACCTGTGATGCATTAAATTTGGATGGCGATAACATCAGCGACGCTTTTGACTTTTTATTGGGAAATATCACAATTATAGATAAAAACATCCCGTTAGATTTTCAGGTTAATGGCTCAACAGACCTAAACAAGATCTTCAATGAAACACTGCCTGTCAAATTTATAACTCAAGTTGTGATAGACAATATAATATATAATCAGCCAACAGTGGAGTTTGATTTTGCGTTTAGCAATGAGACAAAGCTTAATTTAAATGATATAACCATAAAACATTTCGATACTAACAACACTGGAAGTGTTTTGATTGCTGGTATTAATTTGATTTCTCAAAATTTAACTAAGACAGTATATATGAAAAAGGTCAATGGCAATATAAATGGAGTGTGTATTAAAGATAAAATAATATCTTCTGTTAGCGAGATAACATCAAATTGCAATGCAACTGCTGAAACCCAAGTAGAGTGTGACGGGACAGAGCAAAATAGCTATACCTGCACCTTAAACAGCACTACAAACTACTATAAAATACAGGGCCTTAACCATTCTGGCGGAAAGCAAATAGATTTTACCAAGCCAGCTGAACCATCTGCACCTGCTGAAGAAGCGGCGGCAGCTGCATCGTCTGCTGCTGCAGGAGGAGGAGCAGGAGGCGGAGGCGGTGGTGGAGGTTTAGGAGCTGGTTTTGTTCCTGAAAAAATTCCATCCCCAATAAAACTAGATACAGATTTAATAAAAGCCAGTTTAAAGGAAGACCAAATTATAACAGAACCACTAAGAATAACAAATGATGGCGATACAAAGCTGGAACTCAATTTACAAATTAGCGGTGTAGAAGGATTTATATTTTTAAGTGAGGATTCCATTGCATTATATCCCGGTGAAAGCAAGTCAATAAAATTAAAAATAATCGGCATATCAGTTGGCGCTTATAGCGGAAAATTATTAGTTAAGGGCGATGGAATAAGCGAGATAGTAAGGATAATTATCGATGTAGAATCAAAAAATATTTTATTTGACATTGCTTTAGACCTGATAAAATCAGAAATATCAATTGGGGACAATTTAAATGTAAAAATAGGCTTAATCAACCTAGGAGTTCCTGGAAGGGTGAATGTTAGATTATATTACACAATAAGTGATTCAAATAATAATGCAGTTTTAAAAGAAAGTGAAGCTGTGGAAGTAGAGACACAAAAAGAATTTATTAAAAATTTTAAACTGCCTTCTGATGCAGCAATAGGTGACTATACTATTTCTGCGGAATTACTTTATGGAGAGAATACAGCTATTTCCAGCACTTTGTTTAAGATAACTAAAGGACCGATAAAAATAGGACCAGTAAAACTAGAATTTTCATTAATTTGGGTATTGATAATTTTGGCAGTAATACTGATAGCTCTAACTATTATTAACTTAAAAGAGCATAAAGAAATCAAGTACATTATTAAAATAAACGAAATTTTGGATAAAATAAAATACCGGCCTAAAGAAAAAAAGAAATTTACTAAAAAGGACTTGGATAAGCAGTTACAAATATTAAAAGCAGATTTAGAGGAGGATATTATTAGCGAAAAGACTTATGATAAGCAAAAGAAAAAGATTGGGGGATTAATTAAAAATGGGAAAAACAAAGTTTGAAATTGAGATAATGATTAAAGAGAAGTTAAAAAGTAGGATCCTATAATCATCACTAAATACACTATAATTCCCTGAAATTAAGGTATTCTTAAATGGATATAAAAATTTTATACCCGATTTGCTTATAGAATCTTGAATTAAGTGAATATTTCCAGAAATAAAAAATGAAATTGTTGGAATGAGTAATAATTTTGATAGAGTGATATTGAAATGGAGATTCGTAAAATACAGTAGTATAAAAAATAGAAAACTTGCCATTAATAAACCAAATATAGTGTGAGAAATTCCCTATGCTCGTCTTTTACATTATACGACTTCACGTATTTTTTGTCTATTAATGATATGATCCAATATGAAGGGTAATACAAAATAAATCTAAACAAAAGTCCTAAAATAATTAAAATTGATGAATAAATGAATAAAAATAAGTTAAGCATATCTAATATTTCCTTATTTCAAACCAACCCATAATACCTTCTCAACCCAATAATCTTCCTTCTGTCCAAGTCAGCAACAATTAAACCTTCTTTCCCTATAATTTTCGAATAAATCTTTGAAGGCCCGCAGATAACACTATATTGTGCGCAATCTTTATTTGCACTATCACAAGAAATAAAATAACAGGAATTTTCAAAGGCCCTTACATATGGAATCTGCAGATAACTTTCCAATTCCCTTCCATAATTTTTAATATAAGACGGGCAAAAAACAATCCAAGCTCCATGTCTGCTCAATTGCTTAACATATTTCGGATAAGTAATATCCCAACAAATTATTATCCCAATCTTGCCGAATTTAGTCTTAACAACTTTATTTGTTTTTCCTGATGCAACTTTGCCTTTTTCATTCCTGAATAAATTCACTTTGTTATACCTATAAATCACTGCACCCTTATCATCAATAAAAAATGCAGAATTATACACATTACCCTTCTCAAACAGATTCGTCCCAAATATACAATGTATTTTGTTTTCTCCGCAAGATTTTTTTATAATATCAATATATTTCTTAAATGGAATTTTTTTTATTGAGTTTTTATTTTTTGAATGAATTAAACAACTTTCCGAAAAACAAACAATATCAACTTTCTTAGAAGCAGCTTTCTCAATAAATTCAATTATCTTATCCAAATTCTTTAATGCATTATTTGTTACTGTAATTTGCGCAGCAGCTACTTTTACCATTTTAATCTAGTGTTTGATAATCTCTATCAACAATATCCTTTATTTTCTCTGCTTTTTTCTTTCCTATCTTCTCAACTTTCTCAAGTTCTTCCTGCTCAGCATTAATAACATTCTTTACGCTCTTAAAATGCTTAAGCAATGGTTTAGATAAACCAGATCCAACTCCGGGTAAAGAACTTACAATATATTCCTGTTGATCTTTAATGCTCATTGCCTTTTTCTGAGGATGCAAAGAAAAATCCTTGTCAGTTTCTTCCTGCTCACGTTTAGCTATTATATTAAGAAGTGAAGCAGTATCCTTAAAATTCTTGGTATAAAGGATTGGAACTCCAAATCCAACAGTTATTGAAGCAAGCATACCCCTTATCGCATTTGCATGAACATTCCTCACTGAATAAATGTCTTCAATACCTTCTATAATCAACAATGGCCTCTCAAAATTATTTTTTAGACTTTTAATTTGCGGCAGCAATCTCCCGTCAATAATACTCTCAACAAAATCCTCAACAGTTTTGAACTCAACACCTACTCTGGAGCTTAAGATATAGTCCGCAGAAGGCAGGGAATCAAGTTTCAGTTCAACTTCATTCTCGATTAGTTCTTTAATGACACCAGATCCCCTCTCTCTGAAATCAGCAAAAATCTTTATCTTGTCAGATTTAACATAATTAGTAATTTTTTCTTCCCGAGCGTTAAGAATCAAGGTCAATTTGTTCTTCAAACTTTCCAGATTCCTATACATCCTTTTTTCCTTATGATGCGCTGACCACCTATAGCCCTCATCCATGGTGCCTTTTGTCATCAAAACAATGCATTTTCCTTCACCATGTCTTCCTGTCCTACCTCTTCTTTGTATCTGACGAATAGCAGAAGGTATAGGCTCATAAAAAATAACAGTATCTACTTGAGGTATGTCCAAACCCTGCTCCCCAATTGAAGTCGCTACTAAAACATTAAACTTTCCATCTCTAAACTCATCCAGAACAGCTTTCTGCTCTTTCTGGCTTAACCCTATACCCTCCTTTTTTAGCTGTCCAACAAATAATTTCGCGTTTACATTTTCTATTGAATTTAATTTCTCTACCACATTCACAGCATTGTCTCTATATTGATTAAAAACAATTATTTTTTTATTAGAATCTTTCTTAATTTCTCCTTCAACAATTTTTTGCAGTTCAATTAACTTAGGATGCTCAATCTTTTCCTCATACAGTTTTGAAACCTTGATAAAGGCAGAACGGAAATTTAAATCCTTGACAATATTTTTGACAGCCTTAACTTTGGTAGTGCCTGCATCATTATTGAATTTCTCCATATATTTGTGCAGCGGAATCACTCCCTGCGTCTCTAAAAGCTCCAAACCATGGCTTACTTTCATTATTTCAGCTAATACTGAAATAGCAGTCCACATAACAGGATCTCTTTCCCCTGTAGAAGCGCGCCCTCGCAATTGCGCTTGCAACCCAAGCAATTCAGTTTTACTTACAAATTTTAAATTAGTTCTTCTTAGAATGCCCCATTTTTTCAGCTTCTCAAGCCTGTCTTTAAGGAAATTCTGCAGATATTTTTTAGCCTCTAAAAATACTTTGGGTAATTCTACCTCAACCCAATTAATCTCAATATCATGAACATAAGGCTTTACATCAGGGTCTTTGTCTGTTCTTATTTCAATTTCTTCTATGTACAGATTCTTGCAGACTTCTTGAATCTTTTCCATATCAGAGCCAGGACTAGCTGTTAATCCTATAATCCTTGGATATTTTGATTTTTTATGGTATTGCTTAGCAACCCATGTGTAAGAATAATCCTTGACAGCATTATGCGCCTCATCAGCAACAATCAAAGAAATATTTTCCAGGTCAATCCTGTTGTTTATTATATCATTCTCAATACACTGAGGTGTGCTTACAGTCACAATAGAACTTTTCCATAACTCTTCCCTTTTCTTTGGCGTAACAGAACCTGTAAACAACGCTATTTTACCCTCATCCAAATCAATGCAATCCTTGACCTCATTATAAATCTGCTCTGCCAGTGGCTTAGTTACTGTCAAAAATAAAATTTTGGAATTCGGAAAAGAATTAAGGCGATGAACAGCCGCTAGTATGGCAGTTTTTGTCTTTCCCAAACCCGTAGGGAGTATAATCAGGCAATTACCTTTAGCGCAGGAAGCCATAATTGTTTCCTGATACAGTCTTGGAGTAAAATTTCTTATACTTGCCATGTGTTTAAAGAATACGTTTTTATTTATATATATTATGTACTTCTAAAAATGCACATCCTTGATATACCCCTTATTATGCAAATGGTAGCTGAACAATATGCCTAGAACAAATAACACAATAACTACTTTTCTGCTACCATAATAAGTTCCAATTGTATAACCTATCATAAATCCTATTAAGATGATATAATATGGCATTGTAATCTTCTTTTTCCTTTCATACAGCAATCTCCCGCCAATCATGCCGCTTAAAAAAATAACAATGTAGCTTATAACTGCACTCATTGTAGTGGCCCATAACGCAACTATTAAGCCCAGGACCATAAGTACAAAAAAGAAAAATTCCGCCCAGCTTTTGAAAAAAAAGTGTGTCATTTTTATTTATTATTAACTTGGTTGTGCACCGCCACAATCATGTGTTGGGGCGGGCTTATATTGATGTACATCCTGTGGTGGGGAGGTTTGAAAGACTAGCGTAGCTAGTCTTTCCATGCCTTATGCTCAAAAAATATGTAATATAAAAGCCATAATACTACCCCAATAAAAAGTGAGGATATAATCACAATACCTATACTTATGCTGGAGTTTAATAATATTGCCATTGCTATAATGACTGTTGTTGTAAAGGCATAAATCATCCTGCTGCCAAAAAAAGTCTTGCTTCCATCCATCGGAGGTATAGGTAGCAAACTGTAAAGCGCAAATGCAATATTAAAAACAATGATCTTTTGTATTAGTGAATTAACTATAACTGCACTCAAAGCCTTGAATATTACAGCAAGAAACATCGTAGCAAATATTCCTGACAATGCTATTAAGCCAACAGCTACATAATTGATTCCATACCTGAACCAACCGAGCCTGTGTCCGGCCATATGGTGCACAATAAAGCCTCCTGGGAGTATCATCCAAACTAACCCATTAGTCAAAAAAGCCAGTATTAAGCCAAATAGCAATCCAAAACTCCATATCTTCCATTCTAACCTATACCCTGTACCTAAGGACCATAGTCTTTGTGCAGAGATATGAACCAACAAGGACAGGGCAACTATCAAAATAGCATTAAAATAATTAAATAGCCCTATTCTTAAACTAAAATTTGTCCCATAACCCCATTCTTTGAAAGAAATGATAAACGCAACAACCAAAATAGCAATAATAATACTTCTTATCTCTAAAGGTGTGAATTTAAAATACCTTTTTATCTTATCTATCATATCAACTATTTCTGCCATGAACTTTATTCTTGTAAATATTATATATAAAGATATTGGTTTATAAGAGCAGTAAATAACAATTACCCTATCTTAACAGAATAAGTAATACTTGGCTTCTTAATCAAATCCAGAATATCTTCTTCATGTCCTGCTCCAATTATTGCAAGTATTTTCTTATCCGGGCACTCTTCTATTATTTTCTTCAAATTCTCAGCCATAACATGGTTTCTTTCTTCAATAAGGACATTGTAAACATTAGGATACCTTTTTTTAACCTTTCCAACAAGATTTTTAATGACTTTTTTGCTCGGAACTTTTGTTAAGTCAAACTCAATAACATTTTTCCTTACAAAAAATGCCTTAACAATATCCACAAGAAAATTCCATTTCTCCTTCCACGTTAAACTTTGTGAAAATCTTTTTAACGTAATTTCTATATCCTGGTCAATCAAAGCTAGCTTGATTTTATGTTTTTTTGCCAGTCTTACAGCTTTTTTCATCTCAGACCCTGGTGCAACCCCAACCATCTTTCCAAGCTTTTTTTCAGCCCATGCACCTATTAAAGCAAAGATAAAACCCTTAAATCCAATTCTTTTGATATCATAAATCCTTAACCTGCCTGGTTTCTTGAATAAGCTGTATAATCTCATTCTGTCAAGCTCTAAGGCAACTATATCTGGTTTCCCCCCTACAATAGCCTTTTCTACATCTTCTAAACTCTGCTTTGCTATATGCGAAGTCCCGATTATTGTAAGATTCTTGTAATTCATATTGCTTTAAAGGAGCATCGTTTTTAAAAAAGTTCCTAATCCAAAACGAAGATTTTATACAATGGGAAACACAATGCTTAGAAATTATTCGAATTTCCAGCACCACATAAAGTGATTTCCGAGTTTAAAATTCCCAAAATTCTTCGAATTTCGATAATTTTAAATACTTGTTCAATTTATATTAATTCAACAATAGTAAAGGTGATGTTGAATGCTTAAGATGAAAAAAATAACTGAAACTTTTGATATGAGAGTATTTACTGATACAGGAGAATATTTTGGAGATATAGAAGAATCCATTATAACCCAGAACAAGGTATTTGGGTGGCGTGTAAGGGCAACAAAAAATTCTTTCCTTAACAAGGTTCTTGGTTCTGCAAAGGGTGTTATTGTGCCTCATCAGCTTGTAAAATCCATGGGAGATATAATGATTATAAGCCGTGCAGCAATACCTTCTTATTCAGAAGACGAAGAGCAGCAAAAGGAAGAATAATTTTTTTCTATAGGATATCTGCTGGAAAATACTTTAGTCTTGCCAGCACATAAACTACATACATAGAAATCATTATTATTTACGCTTTCTTAATTGCTGAACCAATCATAATTCCAGCTACTATAATAGCAGAAGACAAAACAACCCAGTTTGCATCAGGAACATAGCCAAGCAAGCCAGAACTGAATCTTACAATTATTAATGTGGCTATAAAATAGATTACACCCATAGCAACAAGAATTAATGAGGCTATTACTGTCACAATCAAATTCTCAAAAAGGCTATCTTTATGCATAACCTAAATAATTTCTCCATAATTTAAATATGTTGTGTTTTTCAGATGCCTTACGTTAAAGAAAATTATATAAACCCAGCTCTATTAATAAGGTCTATGTCTAAAGAAATTTTTCAGGAAATAGGAAAAAAGACAGTACACATAATAATTTTAATAGCGCTTATATTCTTTTTTGCAATAAAAAACCGGGCAGGACATCAGGCAGCGCTTCTGTTCCTTACGTCCTTATTGATAATATTCCTGGTTTTGGAATACCTTAGGCTGGACCTTAACTTAAAGATTCCCTTCTTCCATCAGTTCATAAGGCCAAAGGAAGAGCATAGTGTTTATGGAATCATATTTTTCCTTTCATCTACAATAATAGCCCTTGCTGTCTTTGACACTGTTATTGCCCTTGCAGCCCTATTGATGACAACTTTTGGAGATATGTCAGCAGCAATTGCAGGGAAAAAATACGGAACAACAATGCTTTTCAGGAATAAAACAGTTGTTGGATTTGTAACAGAATTAGTAACAAACCTCATAGTAGCAGTGGCGATAAGCTTGTTTTTCTCAATTAATATTTACATTCCAATAATTATGGCATTTGCAGCAACTATAACAGAAACACTTGTTGACGAAATAGAGGATAATCTTGCAGTCCCAATAGTAAGCGGCTTTATTGGCCAGATTCTTCTTTTAGCAATTTAACCTTTTTATTCATCTCATCCATGCCTATAATATTTACCATCTCAGCCATAGCCTTTAGGCCCAGTTCTAAAGATGCTTTATCGCATACTTTATCATGGATATAAGGGTTTATGACCCAGGCCTTATCTGCACTAGAAAATGGATTTACAAAATAAATATTCAAAAATTCAAAATCAGCTAATTTCTTCCATTCGTTTATTACAGATCTGATATTAGATGGGTTGTTTAAGGTAACAACTCCAAAATGACCCTCATTTTTTATTCTACCAGACGCATTATTATCAAGAATTGGTGCAATGATAAAGCATTTTACCTTATCCTTATAATTAATAACAAAATCAAAACCTCCTTTATCTTTTTCTATCTTAACTATCTCTCCCTTTATAGCGTCCTTATTCTCCAGAAATCTTATTGTCCAGTCAGCCAGAAAAGAATTGACATTTCCCATAAAAACAAAAATAGAAATAATTATTTATAAAACTTATGCCTACTCATTCTCAACTCTTGGAGCAAGGATGAAACTTAACATGACTTTATCAACTGTCTTGTATTCAATCTTTAACGGATAATCATTGTTGAAATAAATAGAAACCTCATCAGCTATCTTACTTCCGTTTATCATCTTTTTAAGGTATTCAATACTGTACTTTGCCTTTACTTTTTCATCACCATCTACCTTTATTTTTACGTTATCGCTCTCTTTGACCTCAATTTTTGCCTGACTTAAATCTCCTTCTGCGCTAACAGCAAATTTCTTAGGCTCTGCAATAAATGTAACAGACTCTGCAACAACATCAACATCCTCAATTGTCTCATTTAGAATTTCAGAACCAAGTTTTATAGCAACTGGGAACTTTAATTCCGGTATTTTCTGTTCTTTCTCATCAAGTTCTATTATTGGTAGATTAAATGTTCTTAAATTATTTCCTTTCAAAATTATCCTTAATTTGTTTTCTGGGTCTAATTCAAGAGTAAGCATGTCATCTGGCTTTGCCCTTCGCATTATCTGCTTTAGATTGCTTAAATTAATAGCAATCTCAACATCCTTTTTTACATCATATTCTGTAAAAGAGCTGCTCAACAGCTTAAAGATAACCATGGCAACATTTGCAGGATCCATAGCTACAAGCTCAATAGCCTCCTTGTTGACCTTAAACCTTGCTTCATTAACTAGCTCAGAAATAATTGCTATGCTTTCCTTTAGATATCTTGGCTCTGCAAGAGTAAGTCTCATAATATTCAACCCCCCACTAATACGTAGAAAATGGAGTTTGATTTATATATTTTTAGGTTTAAAAGCTAACCTTCTGCCCATCTTTTATCAAAAAAACATTCTTATTTAGATTATAACCCATCTCCTTAGCCAAATCTCCTAATGCTTCCTTCATCTCCTTGTTCCCATGAGAAGGGATAATATTCTTTGGTTTTACCAGCTTTATGAAATCCCTTAAGTCTTCTCTGGCAGCATGCCCTGATTGGTGTATGTTATCGAAAATCCTCACTCCAGTCATCTTTAATTCATTTTCCAGAGTCTCCCTGTTTGCTATGTTTGTTGGGGTAGGAATGGTTTTGCAGGAAAAAACAACACTGTCTTCAGGATACAATTTAAATTTTAACTCCCCTCTTGCAATCTTGCTTAAAACAGCTTTAGGCTCCCCTTGATGGCCTGTCGTAACCAGCAGATATTTTTTCCGGTCCTTATCAATTTTTTTAAGCCTTTTTTCTATCTGCCTGCTATACTTTACAATCTCAACATCCTTTGAAAAATTCACTATTCCGATATTTTCCGCAGCTTTTGTATACTTTGCCAATGATCTTCCTAAAAAAACAATTTTCCTGTTTAATTTCTTGCCAAACTCTATTATCGATTTAAGCCTTGCAATCTGCGAAGAAAATGTAGTTACAATAATTAAATTATCCTGGTTATTAGTTCCTAATAAAACGTCCTTAAGCATCTCTCTTGCAATATTCTCAGATGGCATTTTTCTTGCATCATTTGCATATGTTGATTCAACTACTGAAGCAATAACGCCTTCTTTTCCAATCTCTTCCAGTCTTTTGAAATTAGGCTTCTTTCCCAGAACAGGGTATAAATCAAACTTGAAATCATTTGCATAGAGTATTATGCCGTATTTTGTATGCACTGCAACTAAAGCAGCTTGGGGAATAGAGTGAGTTACATGTATAAACTCAATTTTTATATTCTCAGAAACTTTATAAAAAGAATTTATGTTTAATGTCTTTATTTCATTATTAAGTTTGATTTTATCATCTTTCAAAATACTTTTTAGGATCTCAGCAGTGTAAGGTGCACATATAACAGGTGCATTAAACTTACTTGCAATGTAAGGAACAGCACCTACATGATCCAGATGAGCATGCCCTATTACAATAGCTTTGACATTCTTCTTTACTTTATCTAAAACAGAAATATTTGGAACAGCACCAATAGCAATCAACTTGTCTGCACTTATCCTTACAATATCCTCATCCTGTGTCAGTCGAATATAATTTTCAAGATTCAATCCTAAATCTATTATTATAACTTCCCCATCAACATCAATAGCAGTGCAGTTCTTCCCCACCTCATTATAACCGCCAACTGCATATATTTCAATCATTTATTATTAATAGGATTGTTTGTTTAAAAAATTATTGATTAGAAAATAAAATATGCGGGGAGCAGGGTTCGAACCTGCGTAGGCACTAAGCCAATAGATGACTTACAAATGATTTTCTCATCGCACTCATAATGAGCACTCAACACTCAACTGCCTTGAGTCTATCCCGTTTGGCCACTCCGGCATCCCCGCGTAGTGAGCATAGCGAACGAAGCGGGGGCTCGGAAAACTTTGTTTTCCCGTTGTCCCCGCGTAAGCGAATAAGGGAACTCGAAAATCTCTGATTTTCTACTGTCCCCACATAGCATAACCAAGAATAAACTTTCAATTTAAAAACATTACTAAGAATAATAACATTACCTCAAACCCTGCAATTTACCTTCTATCTCGCTTAACTCAGACTCAAGCTTTTGCAGTTCAGTAACAGGCTTCTTTACTGCCTCAGTTTTTTCCTCTTTTCCAGCACTTGTTTTTTTCTTTTCAGGGGATTTATGTTTCCTTACTTTAACAGCCCTTAACTTTGCTTCAGGCAATGCAGACTTTAAATTTGGAACCAGCTTGTTTATTTCTTTTAGAATATTGTCAAGCTTGTTTATATGCTCAATCTTGTCCTTTCTTGTTTCCTTGAACTTTTCAAACCTCTGCAGAGCCTCAACTATGTCTTTGAGAGACTCTAAAATATTTCTCCGTACATCCTTTGACCCTCTAACTTCAACAAAAAAAAGGTCCTTGCTTTCTTTTTCCATCTTTTAGTAAGTGCTTTCAGGCTCAAACAGAGTTCTGTCAATGTCTTCCAGCTTTTTTTCTATTTCATTTAGTGTTGAGCTCCACAATTCAAGTTCAGAATCTTCATCATTCTTCAGCTCATTTATATCTGCCAGAGTCCTTTTCGCTTCCGATAGTCTGTCTTTTATAAGATCCAAAACATCCAGTACATCTTTATAACCATCTATTTTAACAAAAACCGGGGCTTCTCCTGTCATGTCATTCACCTCTTAAATAATGTTTTATCTATAAAAATAAGTTTTTTTTGCAAATCCATCATGGAATCATGCCATTTTCCAAGCACCTTGTCCCTATCCGCATCTATTTCATTCATTTTTGTAACAGATTGTCTGGCTGTTTTCAAATTGTTCGATATTTCCCTTGCTCCGGCTAAAATATTCTTAAATCTCTCAATCCGGATATATATTGGACCTTTAGTTTCTTTATGCCTCAACACATCCCTTTGTTCTCTTACAGCAGCCTTTTCAAGCCTTTCATAGTGATGTATTTCTGGTTTTTGCTCCTGTGTTTCAGGCATACTGGGCATAGGCACTGGTCTCCGCATACCAAATAAGGGTCTGCGTGGCTGTATAGGTTCTGGTTCTTCTATAATTCTCTCTGGCCTAGGCAATTCAGGCATACTTGGCAGAGGTTTTGGAACCGTAGGTTCCAAATGCCTCGGAAAACTCTCATTTCCCACTGGTTTTGGACTAGGAAACTTTAATTCTGGAGTTGGTTTAGGAGGAATATCCAACCCCGGAACAGGCTTTTCTTTTATATTAGGAATAGAATCATCACCGTCAAGTTCAGGAAGCTCAGGTAATTCCGGAAGTTCTGGCAACTCATTTCCTCCACCTAAACCTGCTTCTCCAATATCGGGGGGCAGTGGTGGAACATCTAAGTCTCCCAGATTCTCCAAATCTAAACTGGGCTCTTTGCCTTTATCTCTTTTCAAGAACTTCAAAAATCCCATACAACACCCCTTTAACTTACATAAAAGCACTTCTTTATTAAACTTTTATTATCATTTTAAAATAGTAAAGTGACAAATATTTATATATTGATTAAAAAGTATATATTTAAAAAATGAAATATCTGTTTTATTTGATGTTTTTTATAATTTCAATGCAGATTTCTAATGCAATAATAATAAATGAAATAATGGCTGATACAATAGCAGATGAAAGCCTTAATGAATGGATAGAGCTCTACAATAATGAAGAAACAAGTATTAATGTAAGCAGTTGGATAGTAGGCGATGATAATGACAATGATACAATAGAAGGAGGTTTATATAATGAAGAAGGCACTATAATAGGAGCTTTTGGCTATGCAATAATAACTGATGAAGCAACAAGGGTTTATAATAATTTCAATACAAGTGATAATGCTGTTAGGTTGTATGTTGATGATGGTGCCATTGGAAATGGACTAATCAATAGCGGTGAAACAATTTATTTATATGACAACAATGAACATTTAATAGATAAAAAAACCTATAATGCAACTACTGAAGATTTAAGCTGGGCATATCTAAATGAAAGCCTGCATAAAGCTGATCCTTCACCAGGTTTCGCTAATGATGAAAGCGTTATAATTGATCAAGGCTGCGATTTTGCTGTTGAATTTATTCTTGCAAAAACAGTGTTTGATAATTCATCAGAATTCTCTTTTAAAATAAGGGCATCAAAAGTATCTGGCCAATCAACAAATTTTACAATGAGGGCAAAAATAGAAGATCTTAATGGCAAGCTAATGAAAGAATATAAGCCGTTTACCAATACCTCAATAACAAAGCAAAGGACATCATCAGAATATACTCCAAACATAGAGGAAGGAAAATCTTATTTCATGGGTTCTAATATAACTACGCAGTGCAATGACACCAATATAGAAAATAATTTTGATACAAGGCTTATAACAATAAAAGGAAAGCCATTGCAGGAATCTTCTTCCATAGATATAGCCAAGATTTATGATTTAGGTACTGACAAAAAAGCAAAATTCGGCCAGACAATAAGGATTAAGTTAAATGCTTACAAAGGCAATACAAATAAAAAAAGCATAGCTGTCTGGATAGAAGGCAATGGAAACAGGATAAGCAAGCAGTCAAAAACCAATCTAGAGTTGAAATATACAAATTATTCTTTAACCTTGCCAATACAAATAAAGCCTAATTGTGATGAAGAATTTGATGATGACTATTACATTATTGTAGCTAAAGGTTTAGATTCAGAAGATGAGGAAGAAGTAGAAATTGAAGATTTAACTGATGATATGTGCGAAATCAAAATAATAGAGTCCAAACCATTTTCTTCAAAAGATTTCAGTTTTGACATCCAGAATTTTAATGAAAACATAGAAGCAAATGAATCTTTTAAAACAAAAATAGTGCTGGATAACAACAACAATCAAGATGTACCAATAAAGCTATGGAGTTATGTATATAGCGGCTCAAAATCTTACTCAGGAGTCAGAGAAGAGAACATGAAAGAAATTATTTTGAAAGCCAATTCACTGCATGTTGTAGAGTTAAGCAATATGGTTGATGAAGCAGATCCGGGAAATTATAAATTAAAAGTTCTAGTCAACAAAAATAACCAAAAAACCAACAATGAACTAACAAAAGATATAATTATTAATAATAAATTAAAGAATGATGATATTGAGAATTCAGAAAATGAAAATACTGAAATAAATAATAATAATTTAGTCACTGCAAATACTGTTCTGATGAACCGCGGTCTTGTCTATGAATCAACCACACAAAAAGCAAAGAACTTAATTCCAATATTCCTGATTATTTTATCTGTTCTGATAAATGTTGTTTTGATATGGAAGCGTTAATCAAATAAACAAACTAATCAAAAAATAACTAATTCCAGAAACAGTTGCTGCAGCAGGTATTGTAATTATCCATGCCCAAACTATATTTCTTGCCAACGACCATCTAACAGCAGATAATCTTCTTGTCATTCCAACTCCGGCTATAGAGCCTGCAATAACATGAGTTGTTGAAACCGGAATTCCTGTCATGCTTGTAAAAGACAAAACCAAAGCTCCGGCACTTTCAGCGCAAAAACCATGAACTGGTCTTAACTTTGTTAGCCTCATGCCCATTGTTTTTATTACTCTCCAACCTCCAGCTAAAGTCCCCAAAGCTATAGCTGTATAAG
>CAYXMT010000018.1:0-16664 GCA_964466175.1 uncultured Methanosarcinales archaeon
AAATGTCATTCGCCATCAAAGGCTCATTGCATATAACACATCTTATATGGTTGCGGGGTCTCGGGCATCAAAGCCCTCGCTTCCCTCACCTAACTTTTTTACAGCTCTAAAAAAATTTCCGCTCTAAAATATGTGGGATGCCTCATATTTCGAGGGCAATTTTTTCGAGGTAAAAAAGTACATATAAGATTGTACGTTACGCGACGTTTTTCTATCAACACCATACCTTTATAAACTCGACCCAACTTTGAATTCTTAATATGGCAGACTTTGATCGTAACGCTGGAAGAGGACGTTCTGATAGAGGCAGATCTGATAGAGGACGTTCAAGTGGATTTGATAGGGGACGTTCTGGTGGATTTGGCGGAAGAGATAGAGGAAGAGGCAGAGACAGAGGAGGACGTTCTGAAAGGCCTGAAATGCATTCAGCAACATGCGATAAATGCGGCAGTGACTGTGAAGTTCCTTTCAAACCTACACAAGGAAAGCCTCTTTATTGTGATGATTGTTTTAAAGACAAAAGCAAGGAAGCCGGTTCAAGATCAGATTTTGGAAAACCATCTGGGAAATCATCTGATGAGAGCCATGACAAGATTAACGAAAAACTTAACAAGATTTTAAAGATACTGGAAGATCATGTTAAAGAAGAAGTAAAACCAAAAAAAGAAAAACCAAAGAGTACAGAAACAGAAGAACCAAAATTAGAATATGCAGAAACCATAGAGAAAAAGAAGCCAAAAAAGAAAAAAGCCAAGAAAAAGAAATCTTAAAGTTTTACTTTCCCTTTATGCCAGTCTTCTAAAACAGATATAGATGCCCTTCGTTCATCAATTTCTCCTTTCTTGAGAAGCATATGCCTGTTCTTCCCAATCTCTAAAAGGATTGAATAAGAATCTAAAGTCATATCAACGCCATAATAGTTTCCAAATTGCAAAGGATTATTTTTCTTAAAGATGTAAATTAATTTAGTGGCAACCAAATCAGGATTTTCCAGTTTAGATGGGCTTATGCCAGATACCAAACCTAACCTTACCTCATCTCTGTCTCCAAAAGGAACAATTCCAGGAGTGTCCATAAGCATAAAACCCTTCCCAGCTATAAGTTGTTTGCCATGAGTAAATCCTGATTCAGAACTGGTTTTAGCTTTGCCTCCAGAAGATAATCTATTGATTAAAGTGCTTTTTCCGGTATTCGGATAGCCAATAACAGCAACTTTTCCTTTCAGAAATTTAATAAGTTCAAAAATATTCTTGGAATTTTTAGAGGATACTAAAACATATTTGGAATTTTTAAATTCCATTTTTATCTTTTCCAATGTCTTTTTAGAGACCAGATCAACTTTGTTAATAACTAAAATAAGTTTTCCCTTAGCCATCTTCTCCAAGCGAGTAACTCTCGTTATATTAGGAAAGCGCGCATCTAGAACTTCGAGCACAATATCTGCATCTCTTACAATCTTTTTAACAACTATCCAAAATCCCTGTTTCATAATATAACATAACTAAGGTAGTTTAAAAAGGTTTTTTCCCAAAAACATTTAAACAACCAATTTCTTCAAAATTCCATGTACATACCTAAGAAATACGGGCAAAGTAAAGCTAGTTTATGTCCTTTCTGCAAAAAGGATGCAACAACAAAGAATTCCCAGCAGGTTCCTGTCTGCCAGGCACATAAAGAAAATATTTTGCAGGACCTTACCTGTTTCTGCGGGGATTATTTAGAATTAAAAGACGGCAAGTTCGGAATATATTTCAATTGCACTAACTGTGGCAATATTAACATCAAAAAAGCTCTGGTAATGAATCCTGAATTAGGAAAAGAGCCTAAAACACTTTCGAACAAAAGTGAGAAAGGTTTAGAAAAGTTGAAGACTTTTCAAAAAGAAGAAAAAACAGTAAGTCAAACAAAACCAACAGAAAAAAAAGAAAATAAAAAGAAAGAAAAAAAAGAAATAACAATCACTTCTGATGATGTGGACATATATTACAGTTAGTTAGATTTTCCATGATCCGGATTCTTTTTCCCGTGAACATACGCTAAAATCAATCTTTCTTTTGACAATAGTATCAAAAGTTTCAGAAGCAATATCAGGAGTGTTATGATTTTCAGATAAATGCCCAAGCAGAACAAAAGACAAGTTCTTCCCATTATCCTGAATCATAGAACTGGAAGCGTCATTGCTCAAATGCCCTTCATCAGATAATATCCATTTCTTGAGAAAAGCAGGATATCTTCCGTTAATGACCATATCAACATCATGGTTGCTCTCAAGTAAAATTGATTTCAACCCAGTAATGGCCTTCTTCATTTGTTCTGTAACCATACCAGTATCTGTAAAATATCCAAACTTTCCGACAACAAATCCACAGGAACTTACATTATGGGAAGTTGCAATCGGTTTGACCTTCAACTTACCAACTTTAAAATCACCAGTAAAGATCTTGCTTTCAAATTTTCCCAGTTTTGCCTCGGAATAGACTTCTTTTGTCATATACACGGGAATTCCAAACCTCCTTGACAGCACTCCTGCACCGGAAATATGGTCGCTATGTCCATGAGTAACTAAAATTCCATTAACATCCTCTAAACTCTTGCCCAACCTGTCCATTCGACTTTCAATCTCGTTGCCACTTTTCCCGGCATCAATCAAAACAGAACAACCATTCTCTTCAACCAAACAGCAGTTACCGTTGCTCCCTGAAGCTATAACAGAAATTTCCATATTTTAATCCAAAAATTAATTTTATAAAAACTTATTGATTTCAAAAACCAAAGAAAATCAAAGATTTTCTGGGCTTTGAAAAATTTGTTTTTCAAAACAATAAATAACTACTGGCAAAATATTTATATAAAGCAGTCCATTGCCAAATAGTATGGAAGAAACACCCACAAAGATTCTCTCAGATGAGCATCAGAATATACTAAAAGTAATTGATGCATTAATTAAAGAATGCAATGCTTTAGAATCAGGAAAAGAATTAAGTAAAGATTTCTTTGAAAAAGCAATTGATTTCATAAGAAACTATGCTGACAAGTTCCATCATGCAAAAGAAGAGGATATTTTATTTAAGGAATTGAATAAAGATAGTGTGGAAATGCACTGCAATCCCATACAACAGATGCTGCATGAACACGATCTGGGAAGAGATTTTGTAAAAGGTATTGATGAGGGAGTAAAAGAAAACAATAAAGCAAAAGTCATAGAAAACGCAAGAGGATATGCCCAGTTACTCCAGGAACATATTTACAAAGAAGACAATATACTATATCCCATGGCTGATGGAGCATTAAATGAACAAATTCAAAAAGATATATTAGACAAATTTAAGCAAGCAGAGAGCGAAAGGAAATCTGATGAAGAACGTTGTTTGGATATTGTAAAAGAATTTGAAAATAGAGATAAATGATTGAAATGCAACAAACATATGACAAAATAATATCATTAGTAAAAAACAATATTTCTGATATTAATGACAATAATGTCCAATTCTCAGATACCAACTATAAACCATTCAATTTTGATAAAAACAATTTTAAGGAAATAAAGAACTCAAAATCAAATGACAAAATAGCATTTATTGACGGCGGTAGTGCAGAAATAATAAAATCATCAAACTTTTCATTGAATTTAATAAGGATATACCACACAATTTATCAGAGGAACAAAAGAATTAGTTCAAAAAAGATTGATTTCTATGCATTTATTTCGACAAAAAGCATTGACAATGAATTATTTTACAATGTTGAGTTTATTAACCATGAGGAAAATAAAATTGAGTTAGATAAAAATGACTTATTATTGAATTCTCTGGATGAAACAATCAAGCAGGGAATAACAAGAGCGTCAATATCAAACGTCTCTAATGTAATCAGAAGGTTCTCAGAACTAAAAACTGCAATTAATATTACTAATGAACTAGGAGAAAACGACATTATAGTTTTAGACGGCTCCTTGCAATGCACTTTCACAAACGAAAAAAAATACATGGATGAATTGTACGAAAAAGCAACAGAAAAAAACATCATTGTCAGCGGATTATGCAAAACCACTACTTTAATGACAGACAAAGGAAATTCAATTGCAAATGCATTGAACAAATTCAATCAGGAAGGAAAATGGCTTTATCATCCGGTTGTTGATATAAGCTCTAATAACCACAAAGCAGAAATATCATTCACAAAACTGCATGAGCATTCAAAATACATTTTCAGGTTTGAAATTTACAAAGAACAAAAACAAAACCTAAACAACATAGTAAGTTTAATTGCAAACAATTGCAAAGACTCTGTTTTCATTGGCTATCCTTATGGTTTAATAGAAGCTGACAGGCAAGCAAGAATTTCCAATCAGGAAAAAGACATGCTCTTAACATTATTCTCAACAAAATTAGGAAAAGACTGGGAAAAAATAAAAAATTCATTGACAAGCATAGATGCGCATGAAATTCTTGATAGTATAAGTTAAATAACAATAAACTATTTAAATTCTTAAAACCAAGGCAAAATTATGTATGATGTAATAAACATTGGTTCAGCAACAGTAGATGCATTGGTAAAAACAGAGTTCTGCGAGATGCTGCATGGAAAAAACAAGAAAGACTGCATTGCATATCCCGTAGGCTCAAAAATCCTAATTAAAGAGCTTATTTTAACAATTGGAGGCGGTGGAACAAACACTGCAGTTGCACTATCAAGATTAGGCCACAAAACAGCTTTCCTGGGAAAAATAGGCACAGGAGAAAATTCCAGAAGAATTATCAACAAATTAAAAGAAGAAAAAGTAGATACATCCTTAATCATAAGGTCGAAAACAGGCCGTACCGGTTATTCTATTGTCTTAGACAGCAAAGAACATGACAGAACAATATTATCTTTTAGAGGCTCTAATAGTGATTTAAAATTCAATGAAGTAAATCTAAAAAAATTAAAGGCAAAATGGTTTTACTTCTCTTCATTAATGGGCACATCATTCAAAACTTTGGAAAAAATATCCACTCATGCCAAAAAAAACAATATAAAGATTGCTTTCAATATAAGCTCTTATTTGGCAAAAAAAGGAAAAAAATACCTAAAGAATGTTCTGAAAAATGTTGAGATTTTGATTTTAAACAAAGATGAAGCCTCTATTTTAATTGGAAAAACTGATATCAAAAATCTATTAAAAAAATTAAACAAGTTAGGTCCTAATATTATTGCCATTACAGATGGAAAACATGGTGTCCATGTTTATGAAAATAATCATATTTATCATAGCAAACCGCATAACATCAAAGTAATAGAAACAACAGGAGCAGGTGATGCATTTGCTTCTTCTTTCTTGTGCGGAATAATAAGAAAAAACAACGTAGAATTTGCAATCAAGTTAGGAATAATCAACGCTGAATCTGTCATACAGCATCATGGAGCAAAGGAAAAACTCTTAAAATTCAATGAAGCCTCAAAAACCATAAAAAAAAGGTCCATAAAGATAGTAAAACACAGATTATAACTAATTAAACTCTAATTCTTCCAAATTTAAAGGATATAGAGATTAGAAAAGTTTAAATACTAGAACTTCATCCTCGACTATTATGGTAAATTTAACTAAAGCCGGAAATTCTATATGGTTTGAGTTAAATACACCTGCATTCTTTTTTTACTTTATGTAGGCCCCGATATACCTAACCTTGGGCTTTGACATAGTTCAGATTTATATCTAGGGCAAAACTTAAAAGGTTAGATAAAATAATATAAAACGGAGGAAAAAAATGATAATTGTATTGAAACCAGGAACAAAGGAAGCTGAAATTGAGCATGTTAAAGAGGAAATTGGAAAGCATGGCTGGAAACCAATGCTCTTTGAAGGTAAAGAAAGAACGGTTATGCATGTAATTGGAGATATTGGAGATTACAGTGGAAATGGCTTAAACTCAATTCCTTGCGTGGAAAAAGTAGTTAGAATAATGAAGCCATACAAGATAGCCAGCAATGAGCATCATCCACAACCCACAGTAATTAAAATAGGAGATGTAAAAATAGGCGGTGGAAACTTTACTGTTATTTGTGGCCCGGATTCCGTTGAATCTGAAGAACAAATAATTGAGTCTGCAAAATTAATGAAGAAAAATGGAATAAAAATTATGAGAGCATCAGCATTCAAGCCCCGTACAAGCCCATACTCTTTCCAGGGTTTAGGGGTAGAAGGCCTTAAGCTCTTAAAAAAAGCTAAGGATGAAGTTGGGATTTTGACGGAAACAGAAGTTATGGATGTAAGAGATGTACCCATAGCATCAGAATATGCAGATATACTGAGAGTAGGGGCAAGAAACATGCAAAACTTTGACTTGCTAAAAGAATTCGGTAAAGTAAGCAATCCAATCATACTAAAGCGTGGAAGTGCTGCAACCATTAAAGAATTTTTAATGGCAGCTGAATATATTATGCTAAATGGCAATAAAAATGTTATTTTATGCGAAAGAGGCATAAGAACGTTCGAAACAGATTATAGGAATACGCTTGATTTGGAAGCAGTTGCAATACTAAGGCAGGAAACACACTTGCCTATTATTGTAGACCCTTGTCATGCTGCTGGCAGGAGGGACATAATAATACCCTTATGCCGTGCTGCTGCTGCGGTAGGTGCAGATGGCTTGATTGTAGAAGCTCATCCAAATCCTGAAAAAGCATTATGTGATGGCGCACAATCATTGTATCCTGAACAAGTAACGCAAATGCTAACAGAAGTAAAGGCAGTATGCAAGGCAGTTGGAAAGAAGATGTAGAATGGAGCAGCTAAACATCAACATTGAAGGAAAGAGAATAAGAGTTTTGATAGGCAGCTCTATAACCGATGAGATTCTTCAACTAATAAACAAGAATCACAAAGACCATAAGGTTGCAGTCATAACTGATAGCAAACTCGAAAAGCTTTGTGAGCCTTTATTAAATTCTCTTAATTCTTTAAAACCCTTATTGATTTCTGTTCCTCCTGGTGAAAAATCCAAATCCAGGGAAAATAAAGCAAAAATCGAAGACCAGCTTCTTGACAATAAATTTGGCAGAGATTCTGTAATAATTGCTTTGGGAGGAGGCGTAATTGGAGATCTGGCAGGATATGTTGCTTCCACTTTAAATAGAGGTGTTCCCCTGATACATGTACCTACTACTTTACTTGCAATGGTAGATTCATCCATAGGCGGAAAAACAGGAATTAACACATCGCATGGCAAAAACCTAATTGGGACTATTTATCAACCAGATGCAATAATTTCTGATCTGGATTTCCTGAAAACATTACTGGAAAAAGAGTTTAAGAATGGCTTGGCAGAAATAGTAAAAATAGCTGCCACATCAGATCCTAAATTATTAAACTACATTGAAAAAAATGTAAGAAATATTGAAAATAGAGACACAAATACTTTACTCCATATAATAAAAAGATCAGTTCAGCTTAAAATTGATGTTATTGAAAAAGATACTACAGAAACAGGCTTAAGGCAAATCTTAAATTTTGGCCATACAATAAGCCATGCTCTGGAAACAAATTCAAAATACGAAGGCATGCATGGACACTTTGTCAGTTTAGGAATAAGCGTTGAGACTAAAATATCTAAACTTACAGGGAATTTAAAAGATAACGATGCAAACAGGATAATTTCATTACTTGAGACACTAAAGCTGCCTACCAAAATAAAAGAAAAGATTGAATTAAACAGAATTTCTGAGCTGATGCTGGCTGATAAAAAAACCAGAAACCAAAAGCCAAGATTTGTAATATTAAAAGAAATTGGGAAGGTAAAAACTGCCGGTAAAGTCTATTCTTTTGAGGTAGACAAGGCAATAGTATACAAAGCAATAGGTCTCAGTAAAAATGATTGAAATAATTCCTGTTAAAAATCTGGATTCTGAAATAACTGTTCCTGGAAGCAAATATATTGCAAACAGGGTCTTGATAATTGCAGCTCTAGCTAATGGAAATTCCATAATAAAAAACGTTCCAGATAATGAAGACATAAACGCGACAATAGAGGCATTAAAAAAATTAGGCATTAAAATTAATAAAAAAAACAGCGATTTAGAAATTATAGGGAATGGTGGAAAAATAAATTCTCCAAATGGGGAAATTAATGTAAAAGAATCTGGAACTTTACTAAGATTCATCACAGGTTTAGCTGCGCTTGCAGAAGGAAAAACAGTAATTACTGGAAGCAACAGGATTAAAGAAAGGCCGATATCTGATTTATTAAACAGCTTGAAGGATTTAGGTATTGAGTGCAAATCATTAAATGATGAAAATCCTCCTGTAGAAGTCATTGGAGGAACTTTAAACGGAGGCACAACTAAAATAAAAGGAAATGTAAGCAGCCAATATATTTCTTCCTTGCTTTTAATCTCGCCTTATGCAAAAAATGATGTAAAGATCATTATTGAATTAGATCTGGTATCAAAAAGTTATGTAGATATGACCATTTCCTTAATGGAAGAATTCGGAATTAAAGTAGAGAATGATAATTACAAGGCCCTTAAAGTAAAATCCGGACAAAAATACAATGCAATGGATTATGAAATTCCCGGAGATTGGAGCTCAGCAAATTATTTCCTTGCTGCAGCAGCAATAGTTCCAGGAAAAGTAAAAATAAATGGGATTGATAATAGTGCAGAAGGAGAAGCTAAATTTGCAGATGCACTTGGAAAAATGGGCTGCAAGGTAAACAGGAAAGATGATAGCATAGAAATAACCGGAAAAGAAAATATTTGCGGAATAGATATTGATATGTCGCAAATGCCTGATGCAGTACAAACATTAGTTGCTGTAGCTGTTTTTGCAAATGGCACTACAAGAATAAAAAACATTAGAAATTTAAAATACAAAGAATCCAATAGAATCAACGACACAGTAAATGAGTTAAAAAAATTAGGGATAAATGCCGCTGCAAAAGATGATGAAATTGCAATAAAAGACGGAAAGGTAAATCCCGCAATTATTGACTCACATAATGATCACAGGATGGTAATGAGCTTTGCACTTATTGGATTAAAAATTCTCGGAATAAAGATAGAAAATCCTGAATGCGTTAATAAATCATTTCCCGGATTTTGGGATAAATTAAAAGAAATAGGAGCAGAAATAAAAAATGAATAATATAGTATTAATGGGTTACAGAGGAACTGGAAAGACTGCTGTAGCTGAAGAACTAGGCGAAAAACTAAACAAAAAAATAATCAGCATAGATAAAGAAATTGAGAAAAAAACAGGTTCAATAAAGGACTATGTTGAAAAAAATGGATGGGACGCTTTTAGAGATATTGAAAGCCAAATAATTGAAAATATTAAGACTGAAAATGCAATTATTGATTGCGGTGGAGGCTTCATTGAAAGAGAAATAAATATTCAAAATTTAAAGGCAAATGGGGTAATAATCTGGCTAAAGGCATCTGTACCAATAATTAAAGAAAGAATAAAAGACAATGAAGACAGGCCATCCCTTACCGGAGAACAATCTTTCACTGATGAAATTGAAGGAGTGCTGGAAAAAAGAAATCCTACCTACAAAAAAGCAGCAGACTATGAAATAGACACTGACAATAAATCAATTGAAGAAATTGCAGGTGAAATAATAAAAATAATCGAAAATGAAAACTGAAATATGCATACCAATAACTGCAAAAACAGTAGAAAAAGCAATCGAAGATTTAAAGGAAGCAGAAAAGATTGTTGATTTAGTAGAGTTAAGAATAGACTACATTAAAAATATCGACAATGAAAAATTAGAAAAATTAATCCAATCTAAAAAAAATAAAATCATTGTTACATGCAGATCCAAAAGTCTTGGTAGTAATTTTAAAGGAAACGAAAAAGAAAGAATTGATTTATTGAAAAAAGCCGTTGAATTGGATGCGGATTTAATAGATATAGAACTAGAGTCAGGTAATGGCACAATAAAGGGCCTAATCAAAAACAAAAATAAGACAAGAATCATAGTTTCGCATCATAATTCCAAAGAAACTCCAAAATTAGAAGAACTGAATGATAAATACTCCGAAATAAAAAAATTAAATCCGGATATAGTAAAAATAGTAACTAATGCGAAATCAGTAAATGATAATTTCAAGATTTTCAGATTATTGAAAGGAAAAAATGATTTAATTGCTTTTTGCATGGAATTAAGAGGCCATATTTCAAGAATTTTAGCTCCAAAGTATGGTTCATTAGTAACATTTGCCTCATCAGGTAATGAAAAAGAAAGTGCACCAGGGCAAATAACAATTGATGAAATGAAAAATGTTTACAATATTGATTCAATTGATAAAGATACAAAAGTTGTGGGAATAATCGGTGAATTTGCAGAAGATTCAATGTCAAAATACATGCACAACCCCAGTTTCAAAGAAGAAAAGCTGAATTATGTATATGTGCCATTCAAAGTGGAGAAAGAAGAACTTAAGGAATTTATTAAAAACATGAGAGAATTTAATTTCAGAGGATCTTCAGTAACAATTCCTCATAAAGTAGAAGTAATGAAATACATTGATGAAGTTGATGATACAGCAGAAAAAGTTGGTGCTGTCAACACTCTTGTAGAAAATGATGGAAAATTGAATGGCTATAATACTGACTATTACGGTGCTGTTCAGGCCTTAAAAGAGAAAACCCCTTTAAAAGAAAAAGAAGTTTTTGTTATAGGAACAGGCGGAGCCGGAAGGGCTGTAGTTTATGGCCTAAAGAAAGAAAATGCAGAAGTTACTGTAACAGACATAAATGCTGGCAAGGCAAAGCTATTAGCAAAAGAATTTGACGTAAAATTTGAAAACATTGAAAAAATGGAAGAACTAGTCAAAAAGAACGAAATAATCATAAATGCAACAAGTGTTGGTATGACTCCAAATATTAATGAAAGTATTATAAAAGAGAAAGATTTAGTAAAAGGAACATTAATAATGGATGTTGTTTATAATCCTGTAAATACAAAATTTGTCCAGCATGCAAAAAATGCCGGATGCAAGACAGTAACTGGAGACCGGATGCTCATTCACCAGGCAATTGGGCAGTTCAAGCTGTGGACAGGGAAAGAACCAGATTTCAAATTAATGGAAAGTGCATTGTTAAAACATGTAAATAGGTGAAATAAAATGTCAGATAGCTTAGGAAAACTATTCAAAATAACAAACTTTGGAGAAAGTCATGGGAAAGCAATAGGTGTAGTTATAGAAGGCTGTCCTCCTTTACTTGAGATAAGCGAGAAAGATATCCAGATAGATCTTAACAGGCGCGCACCAGGTCAAAGTGAAATAACAACAGAAAGAAAAGAAGAAGACAAGGTAGAAATCCTATCTGGGGTGTTTAATGGGAAAACAACCGGAGCTCCAATTGCACTGGTAATTTTCAACAAAGATTACAAAAAAGAAGATTACAAGAATCTAGCTAAAGCTTTCAGGCCGTCACATTCGGATTTCACCTGGAAAAGTAAATATGGGATAAGGGATCCATTTGGTGGTGGAAGAACCTCAGCAAGATTAACAGCAGGAAATGTAGCAGCTGGAGCTATAGCTAAGAAAATACTCAAGGAAAAGTTCAAAACAGAGATTACCGCATATGTCAAGAAAATTAAGGGAATAGAATCAAATGTAAATCCGGAAACAATAAGCAAAAAAACTGTTGAATCAAATATTGTCAGATGCCCTGATAAAAAAGCAGCAAAAGAAATGATTGATTTAATCAAAAAAACAAAAGAACAAGGCGATTCTTTAGGTGGTGTAATTGAATGTATTACAAAAAATGTTCCCGTAGGATTAGGGGAGCCTATATTTGACAAGCTGGATGCAGATCTTGCAAAGGCTGTTTTATCAATCAATGCAACTAAAGGCTTTGAAATTGGATCTGGTTTCAAAGGAACAAAAATGTATGGGAGCCAGCACAATGACCCGTTTATTATCAAAGGTGGAAAAGTAAAAACAAAAACCAATAACTCTGGAGGCATACAAGGGGGAATCTCAGATGGAATGCCTATAATATTCAAAGTAGCTTTCAAACCCACATCAACAATAGGAAAGGCCCAGAAAACCGTAAGCACATCCCTAAAACAAGTAGAACTGAAAGCTAAAGGCAGGCATGACCCTTGCGTATTGCCCAGGGCAGTGCCTATAGTAGAAGCAATGACTGCTTTAGTGCTTTGCGACCATTATTTACGCCACAGGGCCCAATGTGGAGACATAAAATGAGCATAGAAGAATTAAGAAATGAAATTGACAGGATAGATGATGAAATTATCAATTTATTGGGCAAAAGAAAAGATTTAGTTGCAGAAATAGCCAAAATAAAAAAAGAATCAGACAATCCAGTTTATGATAAGGATAGGGAACAAAAAATAATTGGAAAATTGAAAAAAATGGCAAAAGAAAAAGGGTTGGATGAAAATTTTGTCAGTTCATTGTATGCCATCATTCTGAAAGATTCAAAAGAAAATCAGGAAAGGATAGTAAAACACTAGAAAATCAAAGATTTTATGTACCCCAAAAATCCAAAGGATTTTTGAGGGAAATAAAAAAGGAATGAATAATGGAAATAGGAATAATTGGATTTGGAAGGTTTGGAAAATTAATGACAAAATATTTGTCAGAAGATTTCAAGGTTTATGTATTCAGCAGAAGCAATAAAAGCATTGAAATTAAGAAAAATAATGGAATTCCTGCTTCATTAGAAGAAGTTTGCAAAAAAGACATTGTAATTCCCTCAGTCCCCATATCTAAATTTAAGGCTACATTGAAAAAAATAAAGAATTTATTGAAAAATGACTCATTGGTTGTCGATGTATGTTCTGTAAAAGAATATCCTGTAAATGCCATGAAAAAAATCTTACCAAACAATATTCAAATTCTTGCATCCCATCCTATATTCGGCCCTGACAGCGCTGCTGATTCATTAAAAGACAAGAAAATTGTTTTGTGCAAAACAAGAATAAATAATGAACTGTATGGAAAAATAAAAAAATATCTGGATGGCAAAGATTTAATGGTGATAGAAACAACACCGGAAAAACATGATAAAGATATTGCAAAATCCTTATTTTTGACCCATTTCGTTGGAAGAACTTTAATTGATTTTGATGCAAAAAATGTTGATATAGATACAGAAGGATATAAAAGATTGATGAAAATTCTTGACACAGTAGAGAATGACACCCAGCAGCTTTTTGAGGACATGAATAAATACAACAAATATTCTAAAAAAATAAGGCAGGATTTCATAGAGTCTGTAAACCGGGTCAACATGAGGTTAGAAAAATGAAAATAGGATACCAGGGAATAAAAGGTGCAAATAGCGAAGCTGCAATATACAAACACTATGGTGAAAATGTTGCAGCAATTGGCTTCGAAACTTTTGAAGATGTTTTTAAGGCTGTAAAAAGCAATAAAGTAGATGTTGGCTTACTGCCATTTGAGAATACAATAGCGGGCAGCATTACTAAGAATTATGATTCATTACTAAAGGAAAATGTTTTTGTCATTGCCGAAGTTTTTTTAAAAATAACACATAATCTTTTATCCAATAAAGGGAACAAGCTTGAAGATATTAAAATTGCATATTCTCATCCGCATGCACTTAAGCAATGCAAAGAATTCCTAAAAAAACACAAAATAAAAGCTATTCCGGAGTATGACACAGCCGGAGCTGCAAAAATAGTCAAAGAAAGAAATAAAAAAGGTGAAGCTGCTATTGCTTCTGAACTGTGCGCAGATATTTATGGGCTGGATATATTAGAAAAAGGGATAGAGATAAACAAGCACAACACAACAAAGTTTTTTGCCATTGTAAAAAAAAGTAATATCCCAAAAGACCTCAAAAAAGAAAAAACAAGCATTGTATTTAAGTCAAAACATTACCCTGGAGCATTGGTAAATTGTCTGCAAAGGTTGGCGAAAAATAACATTAACCTGACAAAACTTGAGTCAAGACATATTCCGGAAAACCCATGGGAATATGTTTTTTACGTTGACTTTGATGGAAGTATAGAAGATAAAAATGTAAAGCTGGCATTAAGCGAGATGGAAGCCTCATCAATATTTATTAAGATTTTGGGAAGTTATCCTAAAGGCTCTAAATAAGGTAAATCGAATATAAAAACAATCAGTGCCAAAACATTTAAATAACCTTTTTCTTTTAGTAATCTTAAAAAGAGGTATACAATATAATGACCAAAAAAACACAGTTCATTCTATGGTTTAAGGATTTGGAAATAAAAGATGTTCCTCTTGTTGGTGGGAAAAATGCCTCTTTAGGAGAGATGTATCGTAACCTGACAAAAAAACATGTCAACATACCAAATGGTTTTGCAATAACTGCTTATTCTTACAGGTATCTGCTAAAAAAAGCTAAAATTGAAAAGCAAATAAAACAAATTCTTTATGGGTTGAACACGAGAAACATACAGGATCTTGCTGAATGCGGGAAAAAAGTAAGGGAAACAATTCTAAAAGCAAAACTTCCAGAAGAATTAAAAAAATCAATAACAGATGCTTACAAAAAACTGTGCAAAGAGTATGGTTCCAATACCGATGTTGCTGTCAGAAGCTCTGCTACAGCAGAAGATCTTCCTGATGCAAGTTTTGCAGGGCAACAAGAATCCTACCTTAACATTAAAGGAGAAAAAGCATTGTTAGAAGCATGCAAAAAATGCTTTGCCTCTTTATTTACAGATAGAGCAATTTCTTACAGGGTTGATAAAAAATTCAGCCATTTCAAGGTTGCTTTAAGCATTGGTGTTGAAAAAATGGTAAGAAGCGACCTTGCATCCAGTGGTGTAATGTTTTCTATTGACACAGAAACAGGTTTCAAAAATGCAGTCCTTATTACTGGCTCTTATGGATTGGGAGAAGATATTGTCAAGGGCATTGTAAATCCAGACCAGTTTTATGTCTTTAAGCCCACTCTAAAAGATTTTAGGCCGATTATAAGCAAAAAGCTAGGTCCAAAAAAGATAAAGATGATTTACAGCACAGGAGAAAATTCAACAAAGAACATTAAAGTAACAGAAGCAGACAGAAACAAATTCTGCATAAATGATAATGAAATTTTAAAACTTGCAGAATGGGCTGTTATAATAGAGGAACATTATTCAAAAAAAGCAAATAAATTCAAGCCAATGGATATGGAATGGGCAAAAGACGGCAGAACAAAAAAATTATTTATTGTGCAGGCAAGGCCAGAGACAGTGCAAAGCCAAAAGGATGTGAATATTCTCGAGGACTATATACTACAGGAAAAAGGACAAGTTATTGCAACAGGCCTAAGTGTTGGCACAAAAATTGCATCCGGAATTTCCCACGTAATAAAAAATGTTAATGATATTAAAAACTTTAAGGCAGGAGAAATCCTAATAACAGAAAAAACCGACCCGGATTGGGAGCCAATAATGAAGATTGCTTCTGCAATTGTAACAAACAGAGGCGGAAGAACAGCGCATGCAGCGATTATAGCCCGCGAATTAGGTATTCCTGCAATTGTCGGAACAGAAAACGGAACAGAGCTCATAAAAAATGGCATTGATGTTACAACAAACTGCGCAGAGGGCGAAGTAGGCTATATTTACAAAAAAAAATTAAAATTCAAAATATCCAAAGTTAACTTAAAAAAAATAACTCGTCCAAAAACAAAAATAATGATGAATGTAGGAAATCCTGACCAGGCTCTTGAGTTTTCTTTTATACCTAATGACGGAGTAGGGTTGGCAAGAGAAGAATTCATCATAAGTTCTTACATCAAAGTCCACCCATTAGCTTTATTGCATTACAATAAGATTAAAGACAAAAAAGCGAAAAAGATTATTGATGAATTAACTCGTGCTTACGAAAATAAGGTAGATTATTTTGTTGAGAAGCTTGCCCAAGGTGTTGCAATGATTGCCGCAGCTTTCTATCCAAAAGATGTTATTGTACGCATGTCAGACTTTAAATCAAATGAATATGCTAATCTTGTAGGTGGAAAAGAATTTGAGCCTAAAGAAGAGAATCCAATGATAGGCTGGAGAGGAGCTTCCAGGTATTATTCTAAAAAATATAAGCAAGCTTTTGGCCTGGAATGCAAAGCCATGAAAAAAGCAAGAGATGAAATGGGATTGGCTAACATAAAGCTTATGGTGCCATTTTGCAGGACTGTTGAAGAAGGGAAGCTTGTAATAAATGAAATGAAAAAACACGGCCTTGTACAGGGCAAAAACAACCTGGAAATATATGTAATGTGTGAAATACCATCTAATGTTATTTTAGCAGATGAATTTGCAAAGATTTTTGACGGATTCAGCATAGGGAGCAATGACTTAACGCAATTAACTCTTGGTTTAGACAGAGATTCAGAACTTGTCAGCAGTATTTATGACGAAAGAGACAAAGCTGTGAAAAGGCTCATTTTCGAAGTAATACACAAGGCAAAAAGAAACAACAGAAAAATAGGAATTTGCGGCCAGGGCCCTTCAGACCATACAGATTTTGCCCAGTTCCTTGTAGATTGCAAAATAGATTCTATTTCCTTAAATCCAGACACAGTTTTGAAAACAACAATAGCAATCGCAAAAGAAGAGAAAAAGTTGAAAAAGAAAAGATAACTATAGTTTAAAACTATTTTGCCTAAGCCTTTAATTTCTTATATCCCACCCAAATCAATATTCCTAATGTTATCCCTAGAAGTATAA
>CAYXMT010000019.1:0-15439 GCA_964466175.1 uncultured Methanosarcinales archaeon
TTAATGTTCCATTGACTTCTAATAACGTGTTTGGAGCAGAAGTCCCAATCCCGACCCTAGAACTAGTATTGTCAACAAACAAGGTATCCTGAGCAATAGAGACATTGCCAGTAACATTCAATCCAGAATTTATCCTTAAGAAACCACTAACTAAATTATCTATTACAGAACCTAAACTAAAACTAATTCTTTCAGCTAAAGTTAAATTACCACCAGAAACTATATTACCATCAGAAATATTAAGCCTTCCTGTAACAACAGTCAAAACATCATCAAACGAATCTCCAACAGTCAAATTACCAGTTATATTAAACACAGAAACTTCATATGTGTTATTTCTATTCAGGTCTTCTGAAATATTTGCCCTGAAAGAATAAGGCGAAGAAGTTAAATTTACCCTTGGAGCCATCTCCCCATTTTTATTGACCTGAACACCAAGGTAAAGTTGATCAGCAAAGCTGATATTGATATTGTTCAGGATAACATCATACACACCTCTTGCATCAGTTGTAGCGGTAACATTACTTTCATATAACTTATTGCCTCCTGTAAAGCTATCATAAATCTTGAATGAAAAGTTAAATGTTCCTGCCTGTAAAGATCCGGAACTATCTGTAAGTTTACCTTGGATATTGATACTGTTGGGAATAGCTGTTACTATCTGTACTAAAAACAACAAAGCTAGTACAATAATCAATGCATTATTTCTTATTCTCATTTTTTGTTTCAATTTTTTCTATGAAAAGAATATTTTTTTCAGGATATTTTCCTATGAAGATCTCAGTATCTTTATCCCACCCCATAATCTTCATTAGATCCTTAGGTATAGTGATAGTATGCTGTTTTCCGGTAAAAGAAATTTTAGCCATTTTTGTCTATTTTTTCCAAGAACAGGATTTTTTTTTCAGGTAACTTGCCAATCACAATTTCATCTTTAGGATTCACATTAAGAAGCTTAATCAAATCCTTAGGAAGAGTAATAGTGAACTGTTTACCTGTACTCGATATTCTAGCCATATTATATACTATTAAATTACTATTACTATTTAAAGCTTTCTAAACATAAAATGATGTTTTAATACTATTATTTTAATATTACAAAGAATATGGGAGCACAGCTATAGTAGGAATTTTATTAATAAAAAGAATTTAAAAGAAAACTTGTATCAAACCAGTAAAAACCTTGCTGCCGTCAAAACCTGGAATAGGCAGCATATTGAATATAAACAAAAACATGTTTATCTTGCTAGTTAACCCAAGTGCAGTATCATATTTTCTTGGAAACAAATTCTTTTTCAATGCAAAATATGCAACCAGCCATAAAATTAAATTAATAGCAGGCCCTGCAAAAGCAATTAAGCTAAATTCCAATGGTGTAGCTCTTCCTAAAATAGAAACATAAGCAGGCACAATAAAAATAAATCCAAAATTCATTAATTTCATAGCCAAAGCCAAACCAAGGAAAAGCCATGCTGCCTGAAAATGTGCTTCCAGACCAAAACCCAAAGCAACAAACTTATGCCCCAATTCATGCAAAATTATTGCTGGCGCAGTAACCATGGCTGCAAACTTAAGATTCTCAATATCAAAACCAGTCTTGAAATGAGTTAAAGGGTCATAATTCTCAGCAGCTGGCTTCTTAAACAAATCAGAAAAAATATATCCAACTACTACAGTCATAATTATTATATCAAATATTTCTGAAAAAGTAAACAGCACCATAAACTAAGTTATTTTATTTTCATTTATATATTTATTGAAATTGAACTAAAACAATCCAGAAATCTTCCCTTCAGAATCAACATCAATCCTCTCAGCAGCCGATTTTTTTGGTAGCCCAGGCATAGTCATTATACTTCCTGCATACCCAATAACAAAACCAGCTCCGGCTGAAACGCCAACATTCTTGACATTTACCTTAAAACCTTTAGGCCTCCCAAATAATTTAGGATTATCAGATAAAGAATTTTGTGTTTTCGCAATGCAAACAGGCATCTTATCCAAACCATTTTTCTCCAGCAACAGAAATATCTCCTCAAAAAGTGGAAGTAAGTGCAAGCGTTACACTGGCTTACGAGATAAAGTAATTACTGATCCATTATCTTATATAAATTATAAAGAACCCTGTCTACACCTTTAATAAAATCAAATCCAGAACCGCTGATTATGATGCAATTATCTTCATATTCAACACTTAATTCATCAGATTCTTTATAGTAGACAACAAGGTCATCAGTATTATCACAAGTTATTATTGGTACTCCTAAGCAAGCTGTTGTTGCATTAGAAGCATTCCTATCACAAGCTGAAATAGGTGTTTTTTGGAAAACTGTTACCATCATCATATCATAGTCCAGCCTTCCTAGTCTAATGTGGACAAACTCTTCTCCTACAGGATTAAATGTTACATAATACTGCTTGGCATCATTAAACTTCCCTATATCAAGATTGCCTTTTATCTTGATATCTTCCAATTCTCTTGGAGAATAGCGGAAATTGAAATTATACAATGTGTTTCCTGATGGAGACATTAGCTGCGCATACCAAACATCATCTATTTTGACAAAAGAATGGACTCCATTATAAAGATAGCCTTGCTCTGGCTTTAACTTTCCTTTTAAATTTAATTGGTGCAGCTCATCTATTGTTTCTGGAAGCTCTTCCTGGTTAACAAATCTCATTCCAAATATAACAGCAAACACCATAACAACTGCAATTGCACTCACTATCAGTATCCTGTCTGTTTTTAATTTAACTTCTTTAACCTCTTCTTTAACTTCATGTTTCTCTTCTTTTGGATCAGGCATGTCTTCTATCTCCTTTTTCTTTTTCTCATATTCTTCTTTGCTTATTATGCCTTCTTCCAAGTTTGTCTTAAGGTCCTCTAATTTAGCAGCTTTCATTTTAAGTTTAGATTATTCCCAGTATCCCATAAACTAATTTGTCTTTAATTCTTTCAAAATCTATTTGATTGGAGGATTCTGCAATGATGCAGTCATTTTCTAAATAAACCTTTGTTTCATTAGAGCTTCTAAAATAAATCACTGGAACAAAGTTTGATGCACTCTCACATGTTATAACCGGAAAATTATACTCGTTTTCTGTTGCAAAACCCTGCCTTATAAAAACATTGAAATTATTGAATGTCAGACCCATATTAAATGCGGCAAGGGAAATTGCCTCTGCAAATGTATCATTAAATTCAGAGGCCACATCAATTTGAACTTTGTTTCTTAATATGTTAATCACATTATCATCGACAAATATAAATCCTAAATCATCCGGAAGGTAGGTAAAGAACGCTTGTCTTCCATCAACAGTTGTTGACCAATGAGTGCCCCTGTTTATGAATTTAAAATCATTATATTCTGTGCTTGCTGCCCCCCCACTATCACCAAATCCAAAAAAAATCACACCAAAAACACTGCCAACCATTACAATACCCATTAAATAAACCATGAACTTTTTTCCTTTCACTTCATCACGAGCTCTTCTCATAAGAAAAAGCAAATTATGTCTGTATTTAAAGTTTTTTGATTTTATTATTGATTCTTATTTTATTTTTTATTGTTCTTTACTAACTTTCTTCCCATACTTATGCGCCAAATGCAATGGCTCTGGAAGTTTATGCGGCTCTCTTAAGCACTTTTTTATCGTTTCCAAACTGGTCTTCAAAGAAATCTTATTGCCCGGGCTTATATAAATAGGGTTTGCATGCTTTCTTGTTATTAATTCATACCCTCTTGCTTCTTTCTCAACATAAATTGTGCTGCCTTTTACCTGCCCAAGCATTAATTTTTTTGTAACACCTATAGTCGGAACATCCAGTAAAATCCCTACATGGCTGGCCATGCCAATCCTTCTTGAATGCAGTATTCCGTTTCCCTCAAGAAGCAATACATCTGGTTTTTGTTCAAGCATATTGAATGCTTCCATGACTGCAGGACCATCTTTGTAGAACAAGAAACCGCTTTTGTATGGAATCTTTGCTTCAACAACAGCATGCTTCTCTTCAATAACTTCCAGAGTTTTATAATCGCAAACAACAATTGATGAAACTACCTTATCCTCAACATAACTTTGGTCAGATCCCCCAATAGTTTTTATTTTTTCAAAGCCGTCAGTGGTAATTACTTTCTTAGCCAGCTTAAGCTGCTCCTCTTTTAACTTATTTAAATCAATCATATTGGTCCTTAAGAATTTTGATATTTTTAAAGTTTATTTTTTAATAACCACCCACTTCACCTCTTTTTCCCTAGTGAATTCCCGTTTTTTAAAACGGGCCTTCCGCATTTTGAATTAAAAAAGAAGGCCCCCAGTTTCGATTCGTTGGGGTGGTTTGGAAAGAATTCTAGAGCGTGGGGGCCAATAAAACTATGATGGTTTTGCCGGTTTTCTCATCTCCTGCATCCATAAGACGCCAATTCTTATCATCTCTTTGTTGAAATTATCACTTATCTTGTATGTTTTCTTGTATAAATCATAATTTATCAATCCCATACTTTTCATTGGCGTCAATATCCTGTCATAAAACTGCCTTTTGTTGTAGCTTATCTTGACTTTCTTGCCTTTGTATGGGGGTTCATCAATCAAAGTTGTAATTAAATTGCCTTCATGCAGCTTAGTTGCAAACAATGACATTTCTGTTTTATTTATCTCTCCATTATTGCCTTTTATCATTTCTATCAGCAATTTAGCTACAATAATCTGCTGCTTTGTCGCAAATATGACTTCATATATATCTTCAGGTAAGTTAAACCTGTCAAACAAAATTACCATTTTGACTTATATAGCAAATTACATAGTCAAGCTTCTATATAAATGTTACGTTTTTGTATACTAGTTTAGGGATTTGTATGTTAAGACAAAATGCAAAATATAATACTAATTTACCCTTTTTTATTAGAATTATACAATATATGTCCACAATCTTTGCAATGTGAAGCATCTTTGTCATGGTGCTGCAATCCACAACTCTTACATTCAACATGCACTTTGCTGGCAGTCCTTACAACTCTCTTTAGAAAAACACCTATCTGCCACGGAATTAATATAATGCCGCTCATGATCATAGTAATAGTAACCAAGCGGCCAGCAGATGATATTGGGGTAATGTCGCCAAAACCTACGGTGGACATTGTAACAACTGAATAATAAATAGCATCAAAGAAAGTAGAAATCATTTCTGGGTTTAATTCATGTTCTGTAAAATAAAACAACCCTGAGAAAACAAAAATTATGGAAAAAACAGTGAACATGATGTTGACAAGCACATATACATCTTCATTCTCTGTTCTTGGTATTACTCTTCTGCCCTTGATGAACCTTATCAATCTTAAAATCCTGAATGTCCTTAGTATGACCAAGAAGCCAAGGTCAGTTAAAAATCCCAGGTAAAATGGAAGTATTACAATCAGGTCTATCATAGAAAATATGCTGAAGAAATGCTTTGTCTTTCTCTCAGCCAGCCAAAATCTTAACAGATACTCCGAAGTAAATAATATTATTATAATTGCATCAATAATTTTGAGTATAGATTCCAATGAATCTGAAATTGGAAAGGTAAGTACAATAAATATCGCGCTAGATGACAATATCAGAAAAATGATTATAATATCTATTATCTCTCCAGAAAGGGTATTTATATTGTCAAAGTGTTTGCTTATATACTCTTTTAGGCTATTTCCTTTAGAAATGTCTTCCATTCAAAAAAGGATTAATAAAAAATATTTAAACCTTTCTAAGATTATTAGTGACCAAAAAACTTCTCAACTCTACCCTCATACACTTTAGAAATCTTAAAATCCATATCAGAAGGCAAACACCTTAAGTAATTCTGCCATGCAAACCTTTCATCTAAAAAAACAATAACACCTTTATCTGTCTCAGACCTTATGCACCTTCCTGCGTTTTGCAGACATTTTGTTATAGCTGGAAAAATATATCCATAGTCGAACCCCCTCCCATATTTCTCTTCATAATAATCAATCAATTCTTTAGTTTCTAAATCAGGTTTTTCCAATGGCAGTCCAACAATAACAACACCTTTAAGAAAATCTCCGGGTAAATCAACACCCTCTCCAAAATTACCAGTAGAGACAGCTAATAACACCGCACCTTTGTCTTTATCTGCCTTAAATTCCTCAAGTATTTCCTCTTTTTCATCTTTGCTTAAGTTAGGTTTCTCAATCAGCATTTTTTTATTGCAAATGTCATATAAATTTTTAAAAACCTTATCCCTTAAATCATAGCTTGGGAAAAACAATGCAACATTTCCAGGAATTTTATCTATAATCTTATTGCATACAGCAGCAATTTTCTTATACTCTGCATCATTTCTTCTTGTAAACTTTGTTGTTGTTTCCGGAACAATTAAGCATAACCTGTTCTCTTTCGGAAACGGATTTCCATACACTTTCTCAACCACATTATCAAAACCTAAGATGTCTTTATACATAAATGTAGGTGTCAAAGTCCCTGACATTATAACCGTGCAATAACTTCTGTCAATAACATCTTTTGTAACCAAAGAAGGATCCAAGCATCTATAGTTTAAAATTAAATTATTATTGAAATCTTTTTTGAGTATCCTTGCAAATCCATTATCCTGGTTAAGCCATGCCTCAAGAAATTTCCCAATACTGGAAACATAGCTTTGCTTCTGTTTTTCCTTTATTAAATCTCCAGTAAGGTTAAGCTCAGCGGCAATTTCATCATAATTTCCACGTTCATTTATCTTATCCACAAACTCATATTTCCTGATTAATTTCTCCTCTTTATTGAAATTCAGGTCAAGGCTAAGTTCATCAAAAACCTCTTTCAGATTTTTCAAGATAGAGAGAACATTGAAAAACTCAAATTTATTAGCTTCTTTAAGAGCTCTATCAAGAATAAAAGTTGATAGCTTTGCAGTAAGCAATTCCCTGGCTCTTGCAGGCAGATTATGCCCCTCATCAACAATAATTATGGAGTTTTCCAGTTGTTTGTTTATTCTCCCAAATAAATTATCCCTGATGCTGGAATTAAAGATCGTATTGTAATCTGCAATTATGACTTTTGCATCTCTTGCTAATAAAGAAACCATTTCATACGGGCAAAGCTTTGGTTTTTCACAATTACTCATAACCTCATTAACATGCATCGGCCCTAAAACTTTCAGCTCATTTAATGTATTCTCTGCCAAAATTGTCATTCTTCTAGACTTCTTTAAAGTATTCAGGTAAAACTCGCAATTATCATCATCCTTTAGCTTTTTGCAGTAATCAGAAAAATCTCCGGATGCCAATGCCTCAACTTCCTGTAAACACATCCATTTCTTTCCGATAATATCAGCAACTCCAAAATCATTTCCATGCTTTTTCTTTATCTGCTTCAGCGTATCAACTGCTATCTTATGCTGCATATGCCTCGATGTCAAAAAGAAAACAGTAATGTCTTTATCCTTAGCATAGCTTAACGCAGGAGCAAGTACAGAAACAGTCTTTCCGATGCCAGTGGGAGCATGAACTATAGCATTTTTTTTATTTTTGATTGCATCATTTACATCAGAAATCATAGTATCCTGTATATTCCTTATCTTATCATACGGAAAAAGAAGTTTGTTCATATCTGTCATTTTTTTAGCGATATTATCTTTATTTATAATTATTTTTAATTTATTAATAATCTTTTTAAACTACTGTAATCTTTCCAATAGTATATAAAGTATGAAATACTTTATATGCTTGAAAAAACTATTGATTTTTTCATTGTATTGGGCCGATGGCGAAATCCGGTATCGTGCCCCCTTGGCTATGATATACCAAAATGGGGGAGACTTCGGGTTCAAATCCCGATCGGTCCATTATCAAAGATAATGGATCCCCAGGAAATTTTTAATTTCCGCTGGGTCCATTTTACTTTCTTGGTATCCAAAAAATCCAAAAAGAATATAAACCACCATCAAATTTCATAATTAAAAACAGGTGATAAAAATAGAAGACTGCATTTTCTGCAAAATTGCTGACAAAAAAATACCTTCATCATTAGTTTATGAAGACGATAATGTAATAAGTTTTCTTGATATAATGCCTGCTAATAAAGGCCATTGTTTAGTTGTTCCCAAGAAACATTATGAAACACTATTGGATATTTCTGATGAAGACCTTAAAAGCGTCATTTTGGCAGTAAAAAAAATTGCAAAAGCCCTTTCTTTGTCAATAGGCAACGGAAGCTCTAATATTGTTATGAATAACGGCAAAATTGCAGGCCAATTAGTGCCCCATGCGCATGTCCACATAATCCCAAGATTCAAGGGAGATAGATTAAGATTAAACTGGTCACATAAAAAATACACAGATGAAGAGATGAAAAAAGTCCAGGAAAAGATTAAGAAGTTTGTTTGATTTTATTAAGGAGCCGGACTTAAAATTTCTTTTCTTCTATATACCTGGGGGACAAGAAGCCCAGTTTCAAAATTCGGTAAGCTGACTCTCTCAAAACCCAAATTGTCTAAATCTTCCATCCATCTGGAATATTGTCTTCTTCCAGGCATGAGGTCAGACCAGTCTGCAGTTTCACATAAAAGCCATCCTCCTTCTTCCATGCTCCTATACACATTTGCCAATATACTTTTTCTGCCTAAGGGATTATAGTGCATTAGAACGTTTAATAGCAGAACAACATCATATTGTTGCGGAAGTGGGCCTCTTAATATATTGTGGCTTTGGAAATTTATCCTGGATCTTGCTTCATCATTGAAAATTATTCTTCTTGTATAGCCATCATTAAATCTAAGCCATGAAGTATTGCCATTGGACACAGCAGTCACCTCATAAGCCTGTTTAGCCTCTGGTCCTAAAGCCTCGAAAAGTCTCATTTCTCCCTCATAAGAGTCTGCGCTGACATCATATTCACCTCCTTGTGCTGTTTCGATATTTGCAGGGATGATATCAAATGCATCTAAACTCAACCTACCATTTTGACGCCAATTTTTCAAAAGCAATGAGTATGCCTCTCTGCCATCAGAGCACCCAACTGAAGCTACACGCAGGGATTGGCTCGGAGAATAACCTGGCAACACCACATTTCCAAATATTTCGAGTGCCTGGGCATCCCTAAAAAATCTTGTTTGCTGATTAATACCTGAAATAACCATCCTTTCAACTCTATCATCTAATGGCAGTCCTGCAAGACCAGGATTTGCTTCTAAGAATGTGCGTAAAAAAACACTATCTAAGTCTAAGATTGAGTCAGGTTCATGATTGTTATCTACCATTAAGCCAGGTAGTATAATGCTATTTATAAATATTAGTCCCTATAAATTTTCAAAAAACATTAAATATACCTATATATTCAACTTAAAAATATGGTCACAAAGATAAAGGAAAAGATAATAGTAGAGGGTGATGAAGACAGAGAACATCTTGGCCTGGTTCATGTTATAACGGGGGATGGGCGGGGCAAAACTACATCTTCATTGGGTATTGCCTTAAGGGCTTTGGGAAGCAATTTAAAAGTTTACATGATACAATTCCTTAAGTCAGGAACAACCGGAGAAGTTTACACAATAAAAAAGCATCTTACTGGAATGGAAATTATGCAATTTAGTGTTGATGCAGTTAATGAAAAGCAGCAGAAGCTTGAACAATTTAGGGATAAAGGAAGCAAATTTACATTTAATCCTGATGAGATGGAAAAAGAAGCAGCAGTGCTTGGCTTCCAGCATGCAAAAAAGATAATAAACTCAAAAGATTATGATTTGGTAATATTGGACGAGATAAACACTGTCCTGGATAAAAGCCTTATTCCCATAAAAGATGTTTTGGATTTAATTGAAAGTCATGATAATGTGGAATTATTTTTTACCGGACGCGATGCTCCGCAAGAAATAATAGACAAAGCAGATTATGTTTCAATTATCAAAGCAGTAAAACATCCTTGGCAGAAAGGTATAAAAGCAAGGAAGGGAATTGAATACTGAAAAAGCCAGAAGCCGTTTCGGGATGTCGCAGACGTCCCTACATACTGGTGTGCGGGTACGCACAAAAAGCAAGGAAAGGGATTGAGTATTGAATATGGCAAAGCTAAAACTTAGCAGCAACGCAATACAGATACTTGAAAAAAGGTATTTGAAGAAAAACAAAGAAGGCAAAGTAATTGAAAAACCAGAAGATTTATTCAAACGTGTTTCAGGTAATATTGCCTTGGCAGATGTAAGATATTTACTAAAAGAAGAAGTTGAAAAATTACTGGAAGAGGAAAATGCTGAATATTTTGAGCTTGTAAAAACAAAACAATTCCAGCAATTATTGAATAAAAATAAAAAAGTCAAAAAGCATGTAGAAAAAACAGAAATAGAATTCTATAAATTAATGACCAGTTTGGATTTCCTCCCTAACTCCCCAACTTTATTCAATGCTGGAAGGTCCTTACAACAGCTTGCAGCTTGTTTTGTTCTGCCTGTTGAAGACGATCTGGATTCAATATTCAAATCACTGCATTATGCAGCTAAAATTTCAAAGTCAGGTTCTGGTACTGGCTTTAATTTCTCAAGATTAAGGCCAAAAAATGATGTGATAAGTTCAGTCACTGGATTTTCTTCTGGTCCAATGTCATTTATGAAGATTTTTGATGCAGTTACAGAGCAGATTAAGCTGGGAGGCTTACGAAGAGGAGCGCACATGGGGATATTAAGGGTAGACCATCCAGACATAGGAGAATTTGTCACAATAAAAGCTAAAGAAAAAGTATTGGAGAATTTCAATATCTCTGTAGCTATAACTGATAAATTCATGAATGCTGTCCAGAAAGATAAATCTTATAATTTAATTAATCCCAGAACCCAAAAAAATGTCAGGGATGAAAGCGCAGAAAAGATTTTTGATCTTATATGCGAAACAGCTCACAAAACAGGCGACCCGGGAGTAATTTTTCTGGATAAAATAAACAAAGACAATCCTACTCCTGCTTTAGGGATTTTGGAATCTACTGACTCATGCGGCGAGCAGCCATTACTGCCTTATGAATCCGCTAATTTAGGTTCAATAAATCTCTCAAACATCATTATAAACAATAAAATTGACTTTAACAAATTAAAAAATACGGTTCACAAAACAATCCATTTCCTGGATAATGTTATTGATATGTGCAAATATCCTACTCCTGAGACAAAAGAAATTGTGCATGCAAACAGGAAAATAGGTCTTGGTGTAATGGGTTTTGCTGACCTGCTTATAAAATTAAAAATTCCTTACAACTCTGAACGTGCAGTAAAAACAGCAGAAAAACTCATAGCTTTCATCAGAAAAGAGGCAGATAATGCATCTGTAAATCTTACTAAAGAAAGGCTTACATTCCCGAACTGGGATGAGAGCATTTACAATAAGAAAAGCAAATATTTTGCAGGAAAGCATCTTGCATTAAGAAATGCTACAAGACTTACACTAGCGCCTACAGGTTCTATAAGCATCATAGCAAACACTTCTTTCGGTATTGAGCCGTTATTTGCATTAAGTTTTGTAAGAGTTCTTGAAGATGGCACAGAGCTTTTGAATGTTGATAAAAACTTTAAGGAAGCCCTGGAAAAGAAAAAGCTTTACGACAAGGATTTCATGAAATACATAGCAAAAAAAGGCTCTATTCAGGGCATGCACTCTATACCGGAAGACATAAGGAATGTATTTGTTGTTTCCTATGACATAAATCCTGAATACCATGTAAAAATACAGGCAGCATTCCAGAAGCATGTGGACAATGCAGTCTCAAAAACCGTAACATTGCCGGATATAGCTTCTGTAGAAGACGTTAAAAACACATACCTGCTTGCCTACAAGCTTGGTTGCAAAGGCATTTCCATCTACCGTTTTGGTTCCAGATCTGACCAGGTTTTGTTTTTAAGGACCATGAAAGAAGAACAAGTTAATTTGACTAATTGGTTGAGGCATTTAAGATAAAAAATGCAGACAACAAAACTCTTAGACAACCCACAAATAAAAAACCTGAAAAAAGAATATCTTCTTAAAAAAGAAAATATAACTAAACGTCTAAAAGAATTTGACAAATTCTATAATAAATCTTTTTCCTGGTTTTTTGATGATGGAAAAATGGATTTAAAATCTGTTGAAAAAAATAACGATGAAAGATTGTTTGAAGAGCTTTGTTTTTGCATCTATACTGCAAACACATCTGCAGAAATGGGAATGAAAGCCGTAGACGCAACAAGACACTTATTCATTGACGGGTCTCAGGAAGAAATGGTAGGAAAACTTGAGGGCATATACAGATTCAGTAATGTAAGGCCATCCTACATTATCCATACAAGAGATTATTTAAAAAATAATTTTGGATTTAAATTAAAAAATAAAATTGAGGCATTAAAAGACAATCCTGTTGAATTAAGGAATTTCTTTGCTTTCAACAAGGGAATAAAAGGTCTTGCATACAAAGAAGCATCACATTTCCTAAGAAATATTGGTTTTAAGGGCTACGCAATTTTAGACAAACATATTCTTAACTCATTAATTGAGTTTAAAGTTTTAGACGAAATTAGCATGCCCTTAACAAGCAAAAATTATTATGAGATAGAGCAGAAAATACGGATTTTTTCCAATGAAATACAAATTCCAATGGACGAGCTTGATTTGCTGCTTTGGAGCAGAAAGAATGGGAGGATTCTGAAGTAAAAATGTCTACAAACATACACGGACAGCATCATCTGCATAAAAGAAAAAGAATTCACGAAAAACATCAGCCGTATCCTCACCCAAATAAATGGATAAGGTTTATGGATAAGTTTGTTTACATTGTTGGATTCTTTGGTCCACTATTGACAATACCTCAAATATATAAAATCTGGGTTGAAAGAAATGCATCCGGAGTTTCCGTGATTACATGGACAGGATTTTTAGCATATGCTGTTTTTTGGCTGATTTACGGCATAGTACATAAAGAAAAACCGCTCATATTTGCTTATATTCTCTGGGTGGCTGTCCAAACACTGGTTGTAATAGGTATTCTAATCTATGGTTGAGATATCTTTCTTATCTAGTAACATTTATAATAAGTTATAGCTTCTTCGGTCATATGATTCCAACCTTAAAGTCAAGAGATGGCCCATTAGTGGGTTTAGGTGTAGGTATATTATTTGGAGCAGTAACTAGATTGTCTGCTGTTGTCAATAATTTGGAACCTTCACGTAATCTAGATTTAGGAGCTATAGCAAGTACATTAGCAACAACTGCAATCTTATATACAGTACCAAAAGAAAAAATAAATAAACTTGTATACTATGGTGGAGGAATTGCTGTTGCCGCGGGATTTTACGTAAACACACATTATAGTATAATAAATACATTTGATAAATATGTGGGACTCATTTCCTAAAATAAAACTTCCTTTTCTTCTCATCAAACTTTAGAAATCTTTAAGAACATCCTAGAAAAGCAAAGCTTTTCGGGACGCCGAAAAAGCAAGCTTTTTCAAGCGATCCAATAACAAGCAAAATAATAATAAAATGACACCAAAAAACATTTCCAAAATAATTTCTTTGCTCAAAAAACAAATAAAGCAGTTTGAAAACCCAATTTCAACAGAAATAGGAGACAGAACAAGAGACCCTTTCCAAGTTTTAATATCCTGCATTCTAAGCTTAAGAACAAAAGACACAACAACAGGACCAGCAGCTAAAAGATTGTTTAAATTAGCAAAAACACCAAAAGGCATGCTGAAATTAACAAACAAGCAAATAGAGAAAGCAATCTTCCCGGTTGGTTTTTACCCGACAAAAGCAAAGTACATCAAAAAAACATGTAAAAGCCTAATTGATAATTATACCAGCAAAGTTCCACATAAAGAAGAAGAGCTATTGAAACTTCCAGGTATTGGAAGAAAATGCATGGGAATTGTAATGTGCTACGGCTTTAACAAAAACTCCCATATACCTGTTGACACTCATGTGCATAAGATAGCAAACAGGCTAGGCTGGGTAAGGACAAAAACACCGGAAAAAACAGAAATACAATTAACAAAAACCATCCCAAAAAAATACTGGCATGACTTAAATAACCTATTAGTAGCCCATGGACAAAACATATGTGTTCCAATAAGCCCATACTGCTCTAAATGTTCAATTAAAAAATACTGCCCAAGAATTAATGTCAAGAAAAGCAGATAAATTTTAATAATATTAAAAATAATATTCTAAAAAACAAATGAAAATCACAAAAAAAAGCGCAGTAACAGTGGGTATTCTTGGAAATATTCTATTATTTATATCAAAATTAATCATAGGATTTCTAACCAACAGCATCGCAATCATATCAGACGCCCTTAATTCACTGACAGATATAATTAACTCCATAGTCTTATTTGTCAGCGTCAAAGTTGGAAGCAAATCCCCGGATAAAGAACATCCTTTCGGGCATTATCGTTCAGAGCCTATTGGGGCTTTAATAGTTGCAGTCCTTACAATAGTTTTAGGTTTTGAAGTGGTAAGGATAGCTATAGATAGGCTCATAAACAAGGTAACTCCCATTTTCAGCATACATATGTTGCTGATACTGCTCATAACCATAGCAGTCAAGGCCTCAATGTATTTCTACACAAAAGCTGCATGGAAAAAAACCCAAAGTATAGCATTATTTGCATTTATGGTGGACCATAGGAATGATATTTGGATAGCTTTTGGGGCAATTATAGGATTCATAGGAGTAAATTATAACCTTGCCTTTCTTGATCCATTGGTAGGCATCTTAATAGGGCTTTGGATAATAAAAGTCGGGTTTGGCATAGGGATAGATAATATCAAATTCCTGATGGGTGAAGCCCCTAAAAAAGAACTTTTGGAAAAAATAAAGAATGCTGCCTCAAAAGTTAAAGGTGTAAAAGGAATTCAACAGGTAAAAGCCCATTATGTAGGCACTTTAGTGCAGGTAGCATTGATTATAACAGTTGACAGAAACATGTCAATTTACCAAGCTCATGCTTTAGGCACAAAGGTTGAAAAAGAAGTAGAGAAGTTAGAAGAAATTGACAAGGCATTTGTGCATATAAATCCTACAGTAAAATAACAGCCTAAGCCCCTTCTAACTGCCCTTGCGCCTGGTTTTGCATCGCATTCTGATATCCCTGGTCAAACTCATTAGCAGCAGTCATTATAATCTCCTTAGCTTGCACAGCATAATTTACTGCTGCCTCAAAATCCGGATTTTCTTCATCATTCTCTGCCTGCTTTGCTGCTTCCAATAACTTTCCGGATTGATATATTCCTCCTTGCAATATATTTATCAGGTATTGGGGTACATCAACATTTTGCTGTTCAATATACTGAATAATCCCATTAGTCTCTGCAATTAAATTATCCACATACTCCCTGATTTTAGAAGATACTTCTTTAACTGGCTTTTTTGATTTAAATTTCTTTAAAGCATCAACAGGATCGGATTTTCTAATTAACTTTTGT
>CAYXMT010000020.1:0-15316 GCA_964466175.1 uncultured Methanosarcinales archaeon
CCTACCTTATCAAATCAGCAGTTCCAGCTCCTATATTCGCAAATAATCCTACCATCACTACAAGTTTCATTGCCCATAAGGTATCCTGCACAGTTCCCCCGATAACTCCAAAAACAGATAAAACTATGCCACTGGTTACATAAGTTACAACTATTAATGACATTATCCTTATTGGAAGCATTAATCTTTTGTTTTCTAAATTCTTGTATTTTGTATAGTTAAACAGCAGTATATCAAACAGGATAGTAATAAAAACTATAGCTATAACATTTATAGCACTAAGGTTGTTGGCAAGGTTCCACACTTCTTCGGTAACTGCAAAAGGCGCTGATAGTATTGTAGCTCCTACAATCTGCTGAGCAATATCTTTAAATGCAAATCTCTCTGGAATAACTTTTGTTGCTACTTTAGAAAATATTTCCCTGCCCTTGGTCGTAGCTTTGCTTAATGTCCCGATGTCTTCTTTAATCTCTTCAATGTCTTCTTTAATCTCTTCAACATCTTCTCCAGTCTCGCCAATTTCTTTTTTAATATCACCCACATCTTCTTTAATCTCTTCAACATCTTCTCCTGTTTCTTCTACTTCTTCACCTGTTTCTTCCAAGTCTTTATTTAATTCTTTAATATTCTCACTTATCTTTCTAATATCCTCTCTCAGCTTTTCCTTTGCATTACTTTCCGGCATTTTATCTCTTAACTACTGTACCTTCTCCAGTATCTTCAAGTATAAAACCTTTATTCTTAATCTCTTCCCTCAATTGGTCCGCTTTCTCAAAATCTTTTTCTTTTCTTGCCTTTTCTCTTTCTGAAATAAGTTTTTTAATCTCAGCAGGAATTTTTTCTTCTTCTGTTTCCAAAACATTGAACACTTTGTCAAACTCAAGCATCAATTCATAGCTTTTCTTCCCGCCGCCTTTTTTATTTACTTCCTTTACAAAATCAAATATCGTTGCTAAAGTTTTTGGAATGTCAAAATCATCATCCATATATTTCAAAAATTCTTTTCTTGTTTTTTCAATCAACTTCACATCATCTTTTTCGCTGGAATTTTTTACTTTTCTTGCAAAATCATTCAGTCTTTCAAGACTATTTTTAGCCTGTTCCAGCAATTCTTCAGAAAAATCAATAGGGCTTCTGTAATGCGCAGATAAATAAAAAAATCTCAACACTTTTGAATCATGTTTCTTTAATGCGTCTCTGATTGTGACAAAATTTCCTAAAGATTTGGCCATCTTTTGGCCTTTTACATTTAAAAATCCAGTATGCAGCCAATATCCTACAAATGGCTTTTTGCCGGAAGCGCTTTCCTGCTGGGCAATCTCTGCTTCATGATGAGGGAATATTAAATCTCTTGCACCCCCATGAATATCATATTGCTGCCCAAGATATTTTTCACTTATAGCAGTATCCTCAATATGCCATCCTGGCCTTCCGCCATTAAACCAAGGGTCCTTCCATTTAGGCTCGTTTTCTTTTGATTTTTTCCACAAGCAAAAATCTCCCCTATTTCTCTTGCCTTTGCTGTCATCTATTCTTGAAACAGCATCTTCTGCTTCCAAAGCTTTTCTGCCGGAAAGTTTTCCATATTCAGAATCCTTGCTTAAATCAAAATACACTCCATCCTTTTCAATAATATAGGCAAAACCTTTATCCATCAAAATCTTTACCTGAGATATTATATCCTTAATATGGTCAGTTGCCCTGGCAAACTTATCTACAGAATCAACGCCCAATGCGTCCATATCTTTGTAATATTCTTTTTCAAAGTTTCCTGCCAAATCCTTTGGACTGATATTCTTTTCCCTGGCCCTTTGTATTATCTTATCATCTATATCTGTAACATTTTGCAGATAAAAAACATCATAGCCGCTATACTCCAGATATTTTACAATTATGTCAAACTGCACATAGGTCTTTGCATGTCCAATATGCGCATAATCATAAGGTGTAATGCCACAAACAAATAATTTGACATTCTTGCCTTTACCTGGTTTAAACTCTTCTTTTTTCCTTGTTAAGGTATTGTATAGTTTTAATGTCATTTTAAAAAAGCGAGGGCTGGGAATTTCGGATGCTTTACATCGCTCGAACCCAGGAATAAGCGGGTTGCAGCCGCTCGCCTTAGCCGCTTGGCTACCCTCGCATTAAGAATTAAAAAGCTAATTTCTTTTATAAAGATTACTGAATTTATTTTTATAATAAGTAGAAAGCTTTAAAAACCGAATACTTTTCTCAAACGTTATGGCAAGAATAAGAAAATTTTCAGCATACAGGAGGATTGAAAGGCCTTACACAAGAATATCCAAATACAAAGGGAAGTCCTACATAAAAGCAGGCTCAAATATAAAAGTAGTAGGATTTGAAATGGGAAGCCCTAAAAAAAAGTTTAAGTATACTTTAAATCTAGTATCAAAACATGATTTACAAATAAGAGACAACGCCTTAGAAAGTGCAAAGCAGACATCTAATAAGCTTCTTGAGACAACTCTTGGGCTCCCAGCTTACCATCTAAAACTTAAGCCTTATCCTCACCATATTTTAAGGGAAAATCCCCTTGCAGCTGGTGCTGGAGCTGATAGGTTCAGCACAGGAATGCAGCGTGCATTTGGAAAGCCAATAGGCAATGCTACCCAGGTAAAGAAAGGTGACATAATATTCCATGTTTCTGTTAACAAGTCAAATTTAGAGACTGCAAAAACAGCATTAACCAGAGCTTCTAAAAAACTGCCTTGCTCATGCACAATACAGGTGGCAGAAAATAAGTAATTATTTCTCTATAATTAGAAAACCTTAAATACAAAAAAACAAATGGTTGTTCTGATTTAAATGGTATTAGTCACTGAGATCATAATTTTAGCAATATTGCTGGTATTATCCGGCTTTTTCTCCGGTTCAGAAGTTGCTTTAATTAGTCTGACAAAGCTAAAAGCTCAACAGATGCTTGACAAGAAAAAGTTTGGGGCTGTTTTTGTAAAAAAACTGAAAGATGACCCTCAAAGAATGCTTGCAACAATCTTAATTGGAAACAATCTTGTTAATGTTGCTGCTTCTGCCATAGCAACATCCATTATGATTAATGTTTTCGAAAGTTATGCAATAGCTATTGCAACAGGAATAATGACTTTATTAATCCTGGTATTCGGAGAGATAACTCCTAAATCAATAGCAGCAAAAAATAACGAATTGATTTCTCAACTTGTAGCAACCCCAATATGGTATTTGGGCATTATTCTGGCTCCAATACTTAATATCCTAGACACATTCCTAAACAAATTTATCAGCATCATCGGAATAAAGGCACAGGAAAAAGCAATAACTGATGAAGAGATAATGAGTGTAATCCGAGCAGCAGAGGAAGAAGGATCTATAAAAGAAACTGAAGAAAAGATGATAAGCAGTATTCTCAAATTCGATGACACCAGTGTAAGTGAAATAGCAACTCCAAGAAGGGACATGATAATGCTGGAATCAAAAATAAAGATAAAAGATGCACTCAAATTAGTTTTGAAAAAAAACCACACCCGCATCCCAGTATATGAAAAGCATAAAGACAAAATTATCGGAATCGTACATATAAGAGATTTAATGATGCATGCACAGGGGAAAAATAAAAACCAAAGCATAAGCAAAATCATATATAAGCCGCACTTTGTTCCTGAAGTTAAGAAAATAAGTGATTTAATGAAGCAATTCCAAAAAAGGAAAGAACATATGGCCATTGTAGTGGATGAACATGGCTCTATCACCGGATTAGTTACCATGGAAGATGCACTTGAAGAGATTGTTGGGGAGATAATGGATGAGACAGATATAATTGCCCCAAATATAACTAAAATGGGGAAAAATAATTGGATTATAAACGGAAAAACAGATATTGATGAGGTAAATGAAAAATTAAATATGAAGCTAAAAGGAAGAGGCTACGACACATTTTCCGGTTTCATACTTAAACGCACAGGAAAAATACCAAAAGAAGGAGATGAAATCTCTTACAAAAGATTTAAATTCAAAATTGAAGAAATAGAACATCATAGGATTTCTACTATTAGAGTTGAAAAAAAGTAGAGCTAGGTTAAATTTAACTGGATTCTGCTTGCATATTTTTTACGAAATATTTATAAATACAATATCACTCATAAACTCTTATAGTTAGGTGCTGTTTACACTAATTAACGCTGATAACAATAATAAAACAACAGGGTGAGTAAACATGGAAGACAACAGTATTTTTATTGGTGGAAAGCCTTTTATGAACTATGTGACTGGTGTAGTGATGCAGTTTACAACCAAGAACGCAAGTGAAGTGATAGTGAAGGCACGTGGAAAGTTTATTTCCCGCGCTGTAGACGTAGCAGAAGTCGCAGGAAAGAGATTTTTGGAAAGCACTGTAGGAGTAAAAGACATAAAGATTGACAGCGAAGAGTTCAAGAACAACGAAGGCAAAGACATAAGAGTTTCCACAATTGAGATAACTTTGGAAAAGAATCAGTAAACAACAACTTCAGGATCTATCTCATTAGCCCAGGCATCTATTCCACCAACTAAATTCTTTAGATTCTTAAAACCTTTACTCTTCAATATATTCAATGCTTCTGCGCTTCTTGCACCAACATGGCAGTATAAAATAATTTTTTTATCTTTTTCAACAGTTTCCAAAATATCAATATTTCCATTCATTATCTGGCTCAATGGAATTAATTTTGCACCCTTAATTTTACAAATATCCCATTCGTATTCTTCCCTAACATCCACTAAAACAAAATCTTCATTATTGTCAAACATTTCTTTTAATTGCTGAACATTTATTTCATCATCTTCCAAAGATTTTTCTTCCTCTTCTTTCATCTTGCAAAATTCTTCATAATCTATTAATTCTTTTATGCTGGGGCTTTCTCCGCAAATAGGACAATTTTTATTCTTCCCAAGCTTTAGTTCTTTAAAGGTCATAGCTAATGCATCATAAACAAGAAATCTTCCGGATAGAACATCACCTGTACCTAGGATTATCTTAAGTGTTTCAGTAGCCTGTATTGTGCCAATAACTCCTGGCAATACTCCTAAAACTCCTGCCTCAGCACAGCTTGGAACTGAACCTTTAGGTGGGGGGTTAGGAAACAAACATCTGTAACATGGGCCATTAAAATTAAAAACAGATACATGGCCTTCAAACCTGAAAATACTCCCATAAACATTTGGTTTTTTCAGCAAAACACAAGCATCATTAACCAGATACCTTGTAGGAAAATTATCACTTCCATCAATAACCACATCATATCCTTTTATTATTTCCAAAGCATTCTTTGAATCTAATTTAACATTGTGCAGTTCAACTTTAACATTAGGATTCAAATCTAAAATCGCTTTTTTCGCACTTTCTAACTTTGAAGTTCCAATATCTTTTGTAGAATGGATAATTTGTCTTTGCAAATTATTTTCTTCAACATTGTCAAAATCAGCTATTCCTATAGTTCCAACACCAGCAGCAGCCAAATACAAAGCAGCAGGGCTTCCAAGACCGCCAGCACCAACTATCAACACTTTAGCTTGCTTTATTTTTTCTTGTCCTTTTATACCTACTTCTAGTAGAACTAAATGTCTAGAGTATCTGTTCATTTCCTGTTTTGATAGATTTTTAGATGACATTTTCTAAACAACATGGCATATTAAATAAGAATTTTTAAATTTAAATAAAATAAAAAATAAATTACCTTTTCTTCTTGCCTTTCTTCTTTTTCTTGATTTCTTTCTCAAGCTTTAACTCATCAAGAAGCTCTTTGTATCTGTTTCTGATAGTAACTTCTGTTACACCAGCAACGTCTGCAACTTCTCTTTGGGTTCTTTTTTCACCATGAAGCAAAGCAGATACATACAAAGCAGCAGCTGCTATTCCTGTAGGTCCCCTACCAGATGTTAACTCAGCTTTCTGTGCTTTTTCCAGTATTTCAATAGAATTGCTCTGGGTTTCAGCATTTAGCTTTAATGAACTAGCAAATCTAGCAATATAATCTGCTGGATTTGATGGCAATATTGTAATTCCGAGCTCTCTGGTTACGAACCTGTAAGTTCTTCCAATCTCTTTCTTTTCTATACCAGAAGCCTCGCTTAACTCATCCAGTGTCCTAGGGACATCATGTCTCCTGCATGCAGCATATAAAGCACCTGCAACTACAGATTCCATGCTCCTGCCTCTTACAAGGCCTCTTTGAACTGCTAAAGTATATATTCTTGCACTTTCCTCTTCAACAGATTTTGGCAGTTTTAAGTAAGAACTTACTCTTTTTAGCTCTGCAAGAGCTAATTTAAGGTTTCTTTCTATAGCTGTAGAAATCCTATACTGCCATTTTCTTAATCTAAAGAATTTGTTCCTGTCCTTTCCGCCTAACTTAAACAAATCAGCTTTTTGGCCAACTTCAGTGCCTAAACCATGATCATATTGAGTGTAAGTCATAGGGGCTCCTGCTCTCCTACGATCACCATCAGTACTATCAAATTCTCTCCATTCCTGAGAAAAATCAACCATCTTTTCTTCTATAACTAGGCCACAATCTTTACAAATGATTTCTCCACGTTCCTTATTCCAGTTTAAGTTTATTCCGCCACATTCAGGGCACTTTTTAACTAGTTCCGGCATTTTAGATTACCATTCCATTGTTTAGTTTAATCACAACATTAATATACTGCAACCACCCATTTATGAAAATGAATTTTATGATATAATAATCATAAAACAATAATATTTATAAAGAGGATACATAACTACTATATAAATGTTTCCCCTGTTGTCGAGGGATATACAAATGAAAGACCCAATTCCAGAGGATTTATTCAATATTCTGGCCTGTCCAATCTGCAGAGCTGACTTGCGCTACACAAAAGACAGAAAAAGCCTTGTCTGCGTTAAATGCGGCAAAAAATACCCTATCAAAGCTGGAATACCGGTTTTAACACCTCAGAAAGCTGAAAAAGGGTAATTTCAAACCACTTCTCCTTTACTAAACATCCTATCAAACTCTTTAACAAACCCTAAACCCAGTTCTTTATTATAAAAAATTAGCATATTCTCATCATTTCTGTTAAATCCACTAAAAGAAAAGTTAGGGCTTCCGGTTATTACAATCTTATCATCTATTATTATGAATTTATGATGCATATTGTACTTATTCCCATCAACTTTAATGTCAATTCCAAAATCTCTAAGCCTGGAATATTGCGATTTCTGCACATTTCTTTGCTTCCTTTCCACCAAAACCTGAACATCCAGGCCTTTAATATCAGCTTTAACCAGTTCATCTCCTAATTCTTCATCAGTAAAAGAAAATATGGCAACTTTTACTGATTTTTCAGCATCTCTAATCAAATCAACTGCCTTATTTAATCCTCCATCCTTGCAATCTTCCGGACAGAAATAATTCTCAATTACTCCAATATTTGTATTAATCTCCTCGTATTTCACATTACTGCCAGAAGCATAAATGCCATTCCACAATTCATTAAACTCATCTTCATAATTCTCAGCAAGATAATCTGAGTTCATTATAATCAGATTATTATTATTGAAATTAGATCCCCTGTCAGTAGGATTAAAACTTCCTGTAAAAATCTTATTTTCATCTATTATGCAGAACTTATTGTGCATATACTGCTTTGACTTTACAACTTTTACCCCATCACCTTTAATCTGGCCGTCATAATTGCCATGGTCAATAATAATCTTAACATCTGCAGTATAACTTTTTTCCCCAATAGCTTTGATTAAATCTCTTAAATCCAGGTCATAAAAAGCGCAATGGACAGAACTTTCTGCATTATCAATAACATCAGTTATAACTTTGCCGCAGTTAGTTGACGGGCAGAAATAAACCTTGGTTTTTATTCCATTTTCATAGAATTCTTCCTGTTTAACTGCATCTTCCGTCAGAGCATTGCTGCATCCGCTCACTAATAACAAGAATGAGCAAAGCAGGAGATGCCTCATTTTAGCCATTTATAGCGAAATATTTAAATATAAGTACCATTATCAAGTACTAATAGATTAGACTACCGTTAAGTAATTAACGGTAATCTATCACCTCTTTTTCCCTAGCAAGGGTTACCTTGCTGGGGTTTTATGATCATCATTTTTTTCTTTTGGATTTTACACGTCTTTTGCTTTTATAGCCGATAATCTTAGATGCAAAAACACCTAAAACAATGCCCATTATCAAGACTACAAACAATCTGCCATCAATATTTTCAAACAATTTTATTCTGCTACTAGAAGAACTCTTAAAATATATATCCAGATTGCTTAATTCCAATGCATATTCAGAGTAAAGCAGTGCAGAAAATGGATCAGTTTCTTTCAAAGAATTTGCATACTCAAAGTAACTATACCCTACAATAGGAAAGACTCCTTTTTTAGTCGCATCTACCAAATTTCTTTCAACAATAGCAAGTTTCTGGTCTACTACATTGCCTACATTGCTAGTCTTCACACCAAAAACACTCAGAACAGTATCAACATTTGCTTTTGCCTTGCTTGCCTTAAAAAGACAAAGCTCATGATTGCCCTCTTTCAGGTCCTGATAAGCATAACTAAGCTCTTTTCTTGTAGCCTCCAGATTCTGGGGAAAGTACAGCTGGACATACTGCAATCTTTCTTCTACTTCAGAAAGCTTTGTCCTGCATGCATTCTCTAGTACCTCATCATTAAAGTCAAATTCTTTTCCAGTATTATCCAAAAATATGGCCCAGGATTTTGCTGAATTAATTCTTTCTATTGAATAAGCCAGATTGCGCAGATTCGTATTATTATTTTGTATAGACTCTTCCACCAGACCTAAAAAATTATAAGCCTCAAGCAGCCTTTCCTTAACAATCATATAACTTTCAATGTCTGTTATGGTTTTTATTCTTTCAGTTTCTATTATTTCGTCAAAATCATCTATCTCCTGCCTTAACTCATTTACTTTTTCTTCTGCTCCCTTTTCTGTTAAATTTAGATGGAATAAGTACAAATGATTAAATTCTACATTAGCCCCAAAACAATAGCTTGCTGAAGAGTAATAGGTGCTTTTACTGAAAGAGTCTTTGCCTTTAGAGGACAGATTAATTGCATTATCAAGTGCTGGTTTTGTTCTATTGTCTGTGGTTAAATTTAAAACTTTGTTTTTCAGCTTAGTGCTTCTCGAGCATAGCTGAATAGCCAGCATCTTCATTGTATCCTTATAGTCCTGACTTATGGTCAGATTTTCTTCCTTTTCCCTGAATTTTTTACCGGTAAATTCAAATATAGCTTCATCAAAAGTTGGAATTTCTATAATCTCCATACCATACTGTTTTCTTAGTTCAACTAAATCCAAACTTTCATTCATACTCTCATTTCCAGAACTTTTATTTTCTCCATTTAAGGATTCTCCAATAGGTATCAGGACTTTTTTTATGCCAACTTTACTTGCAGCCTCTATTTTTGCTTTTAACCCCCCTACCGGCCCGATTAAGCCTCCGGAATTAATAGTCCCGGTTATTGCAGTATTCTCATCAAGATTAACATCCTCAATTAATGAAAACGTTAAAAGGGTAATTGCCGCGCCTGCGCTTGGCCCTGCAATAATTGGGCTGTCAGCTGTTATTGTATAAAAAAAATCAAATTTATCGCAATTCTCATCTGCAAAATCGCATGCAATTTCCTTGGCAAACCTTGTTGATATCTGTGTATCAAGTTTTGTAAGGGGAAACGTCTCTAGAAAAACCCTGCCAGAGCCTTCTTTGATTTCAAGAAATAAATCCGCAATGCCTCCTTCCTGACCGCCATTAGTTTCACTTACAGCCAAAAGCCTCATATGTCCTTGTTGGGCACTTACAGCAGGAAGCAAAAGAATTAATATGCCCATTACTACAAATACTGTAAACTTGTTCATAAACTCTAAAGAATTAAGACTGTTTTTTAATATTTGTTGTTTAAATTCAACAATCTTTTTAAACAAATTAAATAAATTGTTTTATATGAAAGGCATAAAGGTTAAGAATTAGCTTTCTTCTCAACAGAATCCTCTTTTGAAGACTCAGTTACAAGCTTCTCAGTAAATTTGCATTTAGGGTAATTAGAGCATCCAAAAAATTTCCCATAGATTGAGCCCCTTAAGACTACTTTGCCATCTTTGCATGTCGGACAAGGCTTCTCTATTTTTCCTTTAGCAATTGCTTTAGCCTCTTTTCCAGCTTCCCCTTCAACATGTTTGCTTGGGCATTGTTTGTTCAAACAAAAATCCTGAGGCCGTTTTCCCCTTTTTATTGCCAGCACCATAGGATGCCAGCAAGTTTCGCATGCTTTCTTTGCCGGCTTTATCAAAGCATTCGAAGGCAATGAAAACGTAGTTTTGCATTTGGGATATTTATTGCATGCCACAAAGTTTCCAAACTTACCTCTCCTCATGTGAAGATTTCCTTTCTTGCAATTAGGGCAAGTTCCCAAATGACTCAACTCATCTCGTGTCTCAATATTCGCAGCCAGCAGTTCTTTGCCAATTTCTTTTTCCTGTTTTTTAAAATCAGACATTATGTCTGTTATTTTTTTCTTAGCCTCATCCAAAACCTCTTCATTTGTCTTCTTATTTTCCACTATTTGCTGCATTTCCTCTTCAAAATGCCTTGTTAATTCTTCATCAACTATTTTTGGAACATGCTTTTCAAGTGTTTCAACGGTTTTTATCCCCAAATTAGTGGCTGCAATTGCTTTTCCATCAACATAGCCTCTCTGAAACAATGTATCAACTATAGAAGCCCTTGTTGCTTTTGTTCCCAGATTCTTTTTCTCAAGTTCTTTTATTATAGAAGCAGGAGTATATCGTTTTGGCGGTGTTGTTTCTTTATCATACATTGTTATTTTCTTAACAGCCACATTGTCCCCTTTATTCACTGCTGGCAGCTCTTCCTCCTCAATCTTGACATACGGCTCATAAAAGACATGCCACCCTTTTTCTACAGTTCTTGTTCCTTTAGCAATAAAAATTTCATCTTTGCAGTTTATGCCTATTGTCATAGTTTCTCTTAAAGCTGAATCAGAAAATGTTGCCATGAACCTTTTTGCGATTAGATCATAGATTCTCTGCTCCCTTTCATTCGCTAGGTTTGGGACATTGCCTGTAGGGTAAATAGCAGGATGTGCAGGATCTGTCTTTTTGCCGTTATTTGGTTTTAAGGATTTTTTAGATAATAGTTTTTTAGTTAATTCTGAATATTCTTTCTGTTTTCCAAGTTGTGTTAAAATTTTCTTAAAACCAATTTTCTCTGTTAATTGTTGAGAAGAGGTTCTTGGATATGAAATGACCCCCGAAGTATAAAGTTCCTGAGCAATTTCCAAAGTTTCCTTAGGGCTTATTTTATGGCACCTATAAGCTTCTATTTGCATACTTGTAAGGTCAAAAGGCACTGGAGGTAGTTGTTTAAACTGCTTTTTTTCTGCCTTGTCAACAACTGCTTTTTTTTCATTTTTAACTTTCTTCATTACTTTATCTGCTTTGTCTTTATCCCAAAACTTGTCTTCCTTATGCCATGCTATTACATCTCCCTTGTTCACATGGCCTTGCAGTTCAATCTGCCAGAATGGAACTGGCTTAAATGCCTTGATTTCTTTTTCCCTGTTTACAATAATTTTCAAAGCAGGTCCTTGTACACGACCAGTTGACATCAGCTTAAAGCTGCCTGCTGTCTTGATTGAAGAAGTTAACGCTCTGCTGTAATTTATTCCGTTTATCCAGTCCAGATGATGCCTTGCATCCCCTGCTTCTGCCTGTGCCCAGTCCAGAGTTTTTTCTTTATTTTCATACGCTTCTACTAAATCCTCCTGAGTTAACGTAGAGAATTTCATCCTGTTTGCATCTTTCTTTTTGCATGCAAAAACAATAATGTTTTTTCCTATTACAGACCCTTCCTGATCATAATCTGTAGCAACTGTAAATTCATTAGCTTCTTTTGCAAGTTTTTTTATTACAGTAAGGTATTTTTTTGAGAAATCAGACCTTTTATTGGTTTCAGAAGAAGGCTTCCATTCAATATCAAAAACAGGAAAGACCCAACCTTTCTTTTCTTTTTCAGCCAATCCATATAAATGCCCGACAGCGCACGCAACTATAATATCCTTTTTACCATGAGTTACTTTATAGTATGGAACCCCAGTCATATTTTCCTTAATTGCCTTTCCATCTGCTAAAGCTTCTGCTACTTTCTTTGCTGCATTAGGTTTTTCTGTAATTATCAGTTCATACATGATTTGGCTTTAAAATCAGATTTAATTTAAAAAGGTTTTGAAAATCAGAAATTTTCAAATACCTGGGAAAAACGTAGTTTTTCCCGCTGGTTTGGGAAAAGAAAATATTTACTTAATTTCCAAACTCATATCAAAAGCTTTTACAGAATGCGTTAACATTCCTAAAGAAACAACATCAACTCCTGTTTCAGAATATTCTTTTATGTTCTTTTCATTTATATTTCCGGAAGCCTCAAATAAAATATTATTTTTAATATTATTTATTTTACTTATTGTATCTTTTATTATTGTAGCTTCCATATTATCAAACAATATCACATATAATTTATCAGATTTCAAATTAAAAATAGTTTTTGCAGCCTCCATAGCCTCTTTTTCATCCTTCACTTCAATTTCAATATTCCTGGATTTACTATTTTTAACAGCAAGCTTTAACGCTTTTTTAACATCATTATCCAGTATTTTCAGATGATTGTCCTTAATCAAAATAAAATCATTTAAATTCAGCCTGTGAGTCAGGCCACCACCAACTACTACTGCTTTCTTGTCAATCAAGTGCAACAATGTTTTTCTCGTTGCAGTTATTTGGCATTTATTTTTAATCAGTTTTTTTGTGTTATATGTCTGCGTAGCAATTCCGCTCATCCTCTGCATGATATTGAGCAATGTCCTTTCATAACTGAGTATATTGCTCGCATTTCCAGTAATCTCAACAATAACATCTCCTTTCTTTACAATATCTCCGTCATTTTTTATTTTTATTAGCTTCTCACTTGCTGTAAATAAAGAACATTCTTCAATTCCAGCCACAATCCCATCCTGGTTTGAAATTATTTTTGCTTTGATTTTTTTATTTCTGGGTATTGTGCTTTCGGTTGTTATATCTCCTCCAACAATATCTTCCTTCAGCTGGATTTTGATTAAATTTTTCACAAAAGAGCTGTATTTATTATTTCTCAGATTAAGATTTCCGTTTCTATCCCAAAACTCAAGAACTAGCTCATTTCTCATTTAAATTCCAGCATTTTATCTAATGCTTTCCTTGCTTTTGCTATTATATCCTGTGGCAATGTAATTTCATGCTGATTGAATGTCAACGACCTAACCACTAATGGCAATGTAGTTGATTTCATGTAAGGGCAGATATTGCAGAATGAATGAAAATTCTTGTCAGGCGCATCTTGCCTTAACTTCTCAGTCATTCCGCATTCTGTAATAACAATGAAATCCTTTGTTGCGTTAGAATTTGCAAATTTTGCCATTCCGCCAGTGCCGCATACTTTATCTGCCATCTCCAAAATCTCCTGTTTGCATTCAGGATGCGCCATTATCTTTGCCGTTGGGTTTTTCTTCTTCAAATCAACAAGCATTTTTGCATTTAATTTATCATGCACAAAACAATAGCCATCCCACAAGATTATTTTCTTTTTTGTCTTGGATGCAATATATCTTCCTAAGTTTTTGTCTGGTAAGAAAATAATTTCTTCGTTAGGCAAAGAATTTACTATCTCTAATGCATTCATTGAAGTGCAGCAAACATCTGACAGGGCTTTTATCTCTGCATTTGTGTTAACATAACTAACAACAGCTGCTTTTGGATGTTTCTTTTTTACTTCCTTAAGCTGTTCAACAGTTGCCATGTCTGCCAATGTACATCCTGCTTCTAAGCTTGGCAATAAGACAGTTTTTTCAGGGCTTAATATTTTTGCAGTCTCAGCCATGAATTTGACTCCACAAAATACAATCACATCAGCATCTGTTTTAGCTGCTTCTACTGATAGCCCTAAAGAATCTCCAATATAATCTGCTATCTTGTACATCTCCGGATTTTGGTAATTATGCACTAGAATAACTGCATTTCTTTGTTTTTTTAATTCTAAAACTAATTTTATCAACTTTTCAGTCTGCTCATCAAATTTAGTAATAGCCTGCTGTTCCATATTGCAATGTTTGCCTATTCTTTTTAAAATAGTTATTGGATAAGGCAATTTAAGTTGTTAATATTAAAATTAGAGGCAAAATTTGCCTATTTATAGCAAATTATTTAAATAGGATTATGTTCCTTATTATTATGTATTTTGTTATAAGCAATGATTCTTTAGATTCATTAGAATTAAGGAAAAAAGTAGTTTCATACCTAAAAAAGAAAAAACTAAAGTATGTTGTAGGCAAAAAAATTGAGGAAAATCCTGATTATATCCTGGCCATAGGTGATGATAACCTAATTTTAGAGACTTTTAGGAACTTAGGGAAAAAACAAATTTCATTATTGGGAATAGCTTCTACCCAAAGTTTTCTTGCGCAGTCAGATGCTACTTCTTTCCAGCAGCATATAGATTTGATTAAGAAGAAAAAATATAAAATCTTTAAGCGTTCTAGAATAGTTGCAAAATTTAATGGTTTAAGTTATTCTGCTTTGAATGACATAGGCATTTTTTCTTCTAAGAGCGCTTATTTGATAAGATATTCTTTGAATCTTAATTCCGGACAGTTATGGAAAGATAATGCAGATGGAATAATCATTTCAACACCTACAGGAAGTACTGGTTATAGTTTTTCTGCTCATGGCCCAATAATATTGGATGAGCCTTCAATATTATCCATAACCCCCATAGCTTCAATCGAGAAACGCAGTGCAGTAATAGTCTCTAATGCAAATCAAATAAGCATTTCTGATATACAAACTACTTCACCCATAGTAATAATGGACGGAGCAGTTAGAGTTCCATTAAAGGAATCTTCAGTTGAAATAGAAAAGTCAAAGTATGATGCTTGTTTTATTGAATTCTCCAAACACCATTCAATTGAAAAGAAATTAAAGAAGAGAACTTCCACATCAACAACAAAAGAAACTAAAAGTCTTCCGCCAAGTGCAAAACTAGTTTACAAAATACTTTCTTATGAAGGAAATTCAACCCAAAAAGAAGTCATCAATATTTCTAATCTGCCAGAAAGGACAGTTCGTTACGCATTAGGGTTATTGTTGAAAAAGAGATTGATAACTCAAAGCCCTTATCTAAATGACGCTAGGCAGACTGTTTATGGACTGTAAAAAAGGTCGTATAACGT
>CAYXMT010000021.1:0-14983 GCA_964466175.1 uncultured Methanosarcinales archaeon
AAAGGAAAAATTACTTCTGGACTATGTCTAGTATGATTGGTGCTCTGTTGACATTTCCTATTGTTATTGTAATTTCCTGGCTTATAGTATCTACACCATCAGAAACTGACACAGTAACCAAATGGTCCCCTTCATCGTCATAAGTTGTTTCCCATGTAAACACATTTCCATCCTGCACAAACCTTTCATCATCAATTGCATAGCTTAAGTGGTCTCCGTCACCATCCTGTGCATCAAGTTCAATAACGACTGTATCTGTTTCACTTGCCTCTACATCATTTACTTCTGTAAGAGATGGTTTCCTATTTACATTATTCACTGTAACAGACCATATCTTTTCTGCTTCAAATATCCCATCTGACACAATAACTTTCACAGTATGAGAGCCGGAATCTTCATAAGTTGTCTGGTATTCAGCAGAATTATCATCCCCTATTTCTATACCATCTAATTTCCAAGAGTATCTTAATATATCATCATTTAAGTCAGAAGCACTAACTTCAAATTCTACTGACTCGGTTTCACTTATTTCAGTAGTGGCTTCTTGGGGGTTAAAGCTGTTAAGCACAGGAGCTTCCTCTTTCCTGTTGACTATTACCAAAACCTCCTTGCTTGCTGTCAATAATCCGTCACTTGCAGTTACAGTAACTGTATACTCACCAGCATCACTGTAAGTGGTCTGCCATTCACCATTGTCATCCAATGGACTTGTAAATGTGAAAGTTAATGTATCCATGTCAGGGTCTTCTGCTTTTGGAACCAGGCTTATAAGCTCTGTTTCCTCCACAATCATAACAGTTGCATCTTCAGAGACTTCTGTCTCTTCCTCTAATTCTTCTTCTTCATCATCAACTTCCTCTTCTACTTCTTCATCAACTTCCCCTTCTACTTCTTCATCAACTTCCCCTTCTATATCTGCATTACTAATATCTAGGATTATGTCATCTTCAGAAACTTCTACTGATTCCCCTTCTTCAGCCTGTTTAATATAAAGAGTGTTGTAGACATCACACGCACTTATCAAAAAAATAGAAACAACCATCAATGCAAGAAACATTTCTTTTTTTACCATTAAGCTAACCCCTTATTAATTGTAATTATTCTAAAATAACAACTTATATTTAAACTTTTTGGGTAGTGAAAAGATTTTTATATGATATTTTTACTACTGGATTACTCAAATAATAAAAATAATATTGAAATTAATTATTATTTAATCTAGTATGTGACCAATTATTAATTATAAAAAATGGGATTCTTAAGATTTCCACATAAGGATTACACTCTAATCAGTCTAGGAATATAATAAAGCATGATGGGCCTGCCAGGATTTGAACCTGGGACCAATCGATTTCCATTATAGCTATCAGTCGATCATTCTAACCAGACTGAACTACAGGCCCGCGAATTGCAATTCTAAAAGAATTGCGGTTTGCTGTAAAATAAAAACGCCCTCGACCAGACTCGAACTGGTGATCTTATGGTTTCAACACAAAGCTAACAGCCATACGCTTTACCTGCTAAGCTACAAGGGCATTTGTATAAATCAAGAATGAGAATTTTGTTTATATATGTTTCGGCTAATACTGAATAAAAAAAATAAAAAAAAGAATAAGAAAATTTATTTTTTCTTCTTCCTTCTTCCGCCTCTGACCATTTTAGCCATTGAGACATCTCCTTTCTTGTCAATAAAGTATAGATATCCTTTCTTTTTCGTAACTCCAACTTTAGCAACAACTTGTATCTTTGCTTTTCCTTTTTTCTTGCCTCTAGCCATTTTAGCCCTGGCAACATTACCTTTTTTATCCAAGAAATACAGATAACCTGCTTCTCTTTTTACTCCAACTTTTGCTACTTTTTGTGCCATTGTATATCTCCTCCGAACTTTTTTATGAGGAGGTACCGAAAATCCTTGATTTTCCACTACCTCCCAATTTTTTAAAATTATTAGACGACCACCCGTCCTATGTTTCAAATCCATCATCCACCTTGTATTTAAACTTTTCGTTTTTCCGACGGTAATGTCATACTTATTCCAGCACTAATAACAGCAACATTACCAAAACTCCAAGAACAATCGCAACAAACTGCAATAAAGATTTTTCAGCCCTGACCTCTTTATGTAACTCTGGTATTAAATCAGAGCCTGCTATGTAAATAAAGGTGCCTGCTGCAAATGGTATTAAAAAAACAGTGATATTTTCCACATAAGAACTAAGCACTAATGAAACAACTGCGCCAAGAATTGCAGTTAGCGCAGTAACAAAATTAAAAAACAAGGCCTTGCTTTTAGAGAAACCGCCGTGCAGTAAAACTCCAAAATCTCCAATTTCCTGTGGTAATTCATGAAGAATAACTGCTATTGTCGTTGCAATGCCTACAGGTATGCTTGCTAAATAACTGGCTGCAATTATCATGCCGTCTATAAAATTATGCACAGCATCACCAAAAAGATTCATCATGGCAAACGGATGCACATGGTCTTTTGAAGTAGGGATATGACAGTGCCGCCAATGTATGAATTTCTCAGCAATAAATGAAAATGCGATTCCAAGCATTAAATAGATAGAAACATTCAAACCAAAACCTGATTCTTCAACAGCCTCCGGAAGCAGATGAATAAACACATCCCCAAACAAAGCTCCTGCAGAAAAGCTTACCAGATACAATAAGATTTTTTTTAGCTTATCCACTTTTATTGAAAGTGTCAATATCCCGGCAAAAGAGATTAAACTGACTACTAATACGCTTACCAACGAATAAACCCAAATATCCATCATAGTTGACTAGTTGTTGTTTATAATATTTAAATCTTTATTGTTAATTTTGACAAATTAGTAAAAATTAAAAACTTACTGCTAATGCAATTTCTTATGAAAACCATTGCAGATTTGCATGTGCATTCCAGATTCAGCCGTGCAACTTCCAAAACTCTTGATATCGCTAATTTGGAAAAATATGCCAGGATTAAAGGAATTAATCTGCTTGGTACAGGAGACTTTACGCATCCTGAATGGATAAAAGAATTAAAGCAAGAACTAACAGAAGACGGTTCAGGAATATTAAAAACAAAAACAAACTTTGATTTTCTATTACAGACTGAAATTTCCCTGATATACACGCAGGACGGCAAAGGAAGAAAAGTGCATAATGTGGTTTTGGCAAAAAACTTGGATATTGTCGAGCAGATTAATGAACAATTAGGAAAAAAAGGAAGATTAGATTATGATGGCAGACCAATTTTTGGAATCTCATGCATAGAATTTGTGGAACTATTGAAAAATATTGACAAGGATATTGAAATAATTCCAGCCCATATATGGACGCCTTGGTTTAGCTTGTTCGGCTCAAATTCAGGTTTCGACTCTATAAAAGAATGCTTTAAGGACCAGACAAAGCATATTCATGCCATAGAAACCGGCCTTTCCAGCGATCCTGCAATGAACTGGCGCTTGTCGCAATTAGATGACTATTCTATTGTAAGTTTTTCTGATCTGCATTCTTACTGGCCCTGGCGCATAGGCCGTGAGGCAACGATTTTTGATTGCAAGCTAAATTATGATGAAATAATAAGCTCTTTGAAAAACAAAAACATAGATATGACTTTGGAAGTTGATCCTAACTATGGAAAATACCATTTAGACGGCCATCGTGCATGTGATGTTTGCCTAGAGCCAAAAGAATCATTAAAAAACAAGAATATCTGTCCTAAATGCAAAAAACCATTAACTGTTGGAGTCTTGCAAAGAGTAGAACAATTAGCAGACAGAGATGAAGGCTACAAACCAAAAGACGCAATTCCATTTAAATCATTAATCCCCTTGTCAGAGATTTTATCTGCAATTTTAGGAACTGGTGTAGCAACTAAAGGGGTATGGGCAGAATACCATAAACTAATAAAAAATTTTGATAATGAATTAAATATTCTTTTAGAAGCAAAAAAAGAAGATTTAGCTAAAGTTACTGATGAAAAGATCACAGAAGCCATAATAAGCAACAGAGAAGGAAAAGTAAAAATAAAACCAGGCTATGACGGAGTTTACGGACAGCCCGTGTTTGATAAAAAAGTTGAAGAAAAAATTATAGAAAGAAAGGAAGATAGGCAGAAGGGATTGAATAAATACTTTTAATCGACAAATTTATATACATTCTATCCAAAGAAATGAATTATGAACAACATGCTATTGAGTTCTATTGGAAAAAAAGCAATCAATGATTTCAGGAAAGACTTAATGCAGATGTTAAGGGTAGGAAAAGAAATAGATAGGCAGTATGCAGGTTCCAATCAAGATGTAAGTGCTTACATGAAAAAATTCAATTCTTTAATAGACCTTTTTAATAAAAAATACAAAAACATGAAGTTAAAAGCTGAAAAAAAGACAAATGAAATTAACCTAAAAATACTTCTTAATGAAAAGAGTGTAAGAGACTGCTTTGAAAACGCAGCTTCAAAAATAATAGGAGTCCAGTCTATAGGCACATCCAAATTCGGCGCTGCAGGTGTTTCAAGCGGTGATGATTTCTCTGGTGAGCTGGAAAAAACAAAAAACAAATTATACATAACTTATTACAATCCACAGACAGGAACTACAAATGTTTTTTTGCAGTATGATAAAAAAGAAAAAAAAATACAATTAGTTTATGATATGAAAGAGATTGAAAACGAGCCAAACCCCGAATTTCAGCTTGCGGCTTATTATGCGCTAAACCAGCCATATAATAAAAAAATAAATATACACGATGAAGGAGCTACTTTAGGCTTCTCAAGTGTTGTGAGCCATGCAGAAAAAGCAGAATACACTAGAAAATTTGATCCGCACCTTCCTGAATAGCTAAAATTCTTTAAGAAACTTTATCAATTGATTGGCTTTCTCAAACTCAAGAAACTCTTCTTTTGTAACTGCAGGGACATCTTTTGGTTTTTTCTTGTCAAAAATAACTAAATTATCCGCATCCAATAACTTCGACAATGAGGAAAAATCAGGCCTGGTTTTATCGCCTACCTCTGTAAGTATAAGCTCATCACCTTTCCTTGCTATTATATCAAAAGGACTTTTTTTTGTATCTGCAGCCTCAAAACCCAAATCAACATATTTTTTTGAAAAATCTGATTTAAATTTGCTTTCTATTTTATTTTTGCCGTAGAAAATATTCACTTCATTAAAAACATTACTTCCAAAAATACTGTAAATTTTCATAGCCTTGTTTATTGTTACCTCAGAATCACCTTTCTCGTACTTGTCTATCATCCTGCTTGTAACTCCGACTTTTTTTGACAAAGAATTCAATGAATAACCTAATTCTTCCCTTCTTTTTCTTAACTTGCCTCCGTCTATTGAAACAGTAAATCCAGCCTGAGTCCTTTTGACAAAAGGAAATTTGTTTTTAATGGAATTAACAAAAGTATTAAAATTCAATGTGTATAAATTAAATCTTGCATATAAAATATTGTCTTCCAGCTTATTGCCTGCTTTTTCTGCAATTATAACCGGAACAGCCCCTATGTAGGATGCAACCATATTCATCTCATACACATGCTCCTTGCTTACCGCATTGGCATCCTCTAAAACTTTTATCAAAAGAATTTTATCCTGTTTCCTGGCAAGTAAATCAAAACACGTCCTGGTAAGTGTCTTTACAGTAAAACCGTCCTTAAGAAGAAATACTCCAAGTCCATCCATAAGACCTTTTCTCATTACTGCAGTGATTCTTATTATTATTAAAAAGCTTTGGGTAATATCATCCTATTGGCAAAATTTATAAGTAAGCATTTATGCACAAAATGACTATGATAATCTCAATATCTGGAAAAGCAGGCTCCGGAAAAAGCACTATAGCAAAAAACCTTGCAAAAAACCTGAAACTTAAGCATTATTCTATTGGAGATATAATGAGGGAGCTTGCAAAGGGAAAAAAAATTTCTTTGATTAAATTAAGCAAATTAGCAGAAAAAGACAGTTCCATAGATTTAGAGCTTGACAAAAAACAGATAGACCTTAGGGACAAGGATAATTTTGTTATAGATGGAAGGCTGACAGCGCATTTTATACCATTTGCAGATTTAAAAATTTTCCTGGATTGCAATGATAAAGTAAGGGCAGGAAGGATTCTGAAAGATGAAAGGAAAGATGAAAAAAGCAAAAATGCACAGCAATTGATTAAAAAAATAAAACAACGCGAGCAAAGCGAGAGAAAGAGATACAGTGAACTTTACAATGTAGATTATTATGACAAGAAATTATATGACCTAATAGTGGACACAACAGATTTGAGTATTGACGGAGTCATGGAAGAGATAATGAGGGCGCTTAAATAAAGAAAACAAAAAACTTATAAACCAATATTGATTGCAAAAAATTAATTCTAAATGCTAAAAATGGAAACAATAAAGAAAAAAGATTTTGTTGAAATAGAATACACCGGCAAAATTAAAGATGAGAATATAGTATTTGATACTACTGATGAAAAAATTGCAAAAGAAAATAGTCTTGAAAGTCATACAGACTATGGGCCTGCAATTATCTGCGTTGGGCAGGAACAGCTTTTAAAGGGCCTTGATAAAAGCATAGAAGGAAAAGAAATAGGGAAGGAATATGATGTGGAGATAAAGCCGGAAGATGCTTTTGGAAACAAAAATGCAAAACTCATACAATTAGTGCCTACAAACAAATTCAAGCAGCAGAATATACAGCCAATGCCTGGCATGCAGTTGAATATTGACGGGATGGTCGGAACAATAAAAACAGTATCCGGTGGAAGGACTTTAGTGGATTTTAACCACCCATTAGCTGGAAAAGAACTTTTGTATAAGATTAAGCTCAATAAAAAAATAACAGATGATAAGGAAAAATTATCTGGCTATTTGAAACTAAGCCTGGGCACAAAAGATTTTGAAGCAGAAATAACAAATAACAATGCAAAAATAACTTTTAAAAAAGAGATACCAAAAGAAGCACAGGAAACATTAAAGAAAAAAATAATTGAAGTCATTCCAACCATAAAAAATGTTGAATCTACTTTTGAGCAGTCAAAAAACAAATAGTTTAAATATAAGTAGCAACTAAAATTAAAATTATTAAATGGGGGGTTAATTTGGAGCCGGAAATAAGCAATGCACAAACAGAATCAGTTTCTGATCCTAGTCAATCAGCTCCGCAGTCAGAATCTTCATTTTCTCAGCAAAATTCAGAATCCGAACCAAGCTCTAATGCGCACATTGATGCTGAGCTTGAGCAGCTTTTAGCTAAGCAACGCGCAGCAATCAAAGTTGTAGGTGCAGGCGGCGGAGGAAATAACACTATACAAAGAATGTTTGAGGTAGGCATTATCGGAGCAGAGACAGTAGCTGTTAATACTGATGCTCAGGATTTGCTTTATACAACTGCAAATAAAAAAATTCTGATTGGAAGAGAACTGACAAAAGGATTAGGTGCGGGCTCTGAACCAAGAGTAGGAGAGGAAGCAGCAAGGGAATCAGAGGTTGAAATTAAGAAATCATTGCAAGGCGCAGATATGGTTTTTATTACCTGCGGCCTTGGCGGTGGTACAGGCACAGGATCTGCACCAATAATTGCTGAAGTTGCAAAAAAGATGGGTGCTTTAACAGTAGGCATTGTAACATTGCCCTTTTCAATGGAAGGCCAAAGAAGATATGAAAATGCAGTAGCAGGCCTTGAAAGAATGGAGCAGATTGTAGACACTTTAATAGTCATTCCAAATGAGAAATTGCTGGAATTAGCGCCTGAATTGCCATTACATACAGCATTCAAGGTAGCAGATGAAATATTGACGAATGCTGTTAAAGGCATTGCAGAGCTTGTAACTAAAACAGGTTTAGTGAACTTGGATTTTGCTGACATCCGCGCCGTAATGAAAGAAGGTGGAGTAGCTTTAATTGGTGTAGGTGAAAGCGACACTGAAAACAGAGCAGTAGAAGCAGTTGAGAAAGCTGTCAATAATCCCTTGCTAGATGCAGACATCTCAGGAGCCAACGGAGCATTGATAAATGTTGTTGGAGGAGAAGATATGACTTTGGATGAAGCAAGAAAAGTTGTTGAGACTATATCGGAAAAGCTTGATGATGATGCAAGAATAATATGGGGCGCCCAGATAAGCAAGGATTTGGAAAAGACCATAAGAACCATGCTTATTGTAACCGGAGTCAAAAGCTCGCAAATCCTTGGTTCAGGCATTAAAACAACTGACAAGAAGAAGCAGGAAATAGAATCGGAGTTAGGAATAGAATTTCTTGATTAAAAATGAATTTAAGTTCTTATTGGATAAGATTCAAAAGCTTTATTACTGAAAGTGTAAGAGTCTTGAAGGTAACGAGAAAGCCAACTAAGTTAGAATTTAAAACAATAGTCAAAGTCTCAGGTTTAGGCATGATAATCATAGGGCTTCTGGGCTTTGTAATTACCATGATAAAACAGCTGGCTTTTCCCTAGAACATTTACCTAGTTGTGCAACAATACCTTAATGTGTAGGGGTGGGCTTATAATGTTGTAAGGTACTGGTGGGGTGGTTAAAATATTTAGCGAAGCTAATATTTTCCCCAAAGCTTTTTAAATAATGACTAATTTTCAATATACTATTCAATATGGAACAGGAATCAAAAATATACGGTTTAAGAGTAACTGCAAACAGAGAAGACCAAGTTATGGACTTTATTGTAGCTAATGCTCAAAGGAAAAAACTGGAAGTTTATGCAGTCATAAGGCCGCATGGCATGCGTGGCTACATATTCGTGGAAGCAGGCAACAAAACAGATGCTGAACAAGCTGCTTTTAATGTTCCCTATGCTAGAGGCATATTGCCTAAAACAGTTGATTACAAGGAAATAGAGCATATGCTTGAGCAGGTAAAGCACGAAGTAAACATACAAAAAAATGATATTGTTGAGATTATTTCCGGTCCTTTTAAAAGAGAACAAGCAAAAATCACAAGAATAGACAAGCAAAAAGAAGAAGTTGTTGTTGAGCTTCTTGAAGCAGCTGTTCCAATTCCAATAACAGTAAAGATGGATGCTGTCAAAGTTATAAGGCGAGAGTCAGAAGAAGAGGAAAAACCGGAATAAGTTTATACTTCTCATTAAAAATGGCTACATTTGAAGATTTTCAAAAACTTGATGTAAGAGTGGGCAAGATTGTTGAGATAGAGGACTTTCCTGAAGCAAAAAAGCCTTCTTATAAATTAAAAATTGATTTCGGTAGTGATATTGGAATTAAAAAATCTTGTGCTCAACTTTGTACAAACTATGCAAAAGAAGATTTAAAAGGAAAACTCGTTTTGGGTGTTGTTAATTTTCCACCAAGACAAATCGGTCCTGCTACATCCGAAGTTCTAACATTGGGAGTTCCTGAAAGAAATAATGAATGTGTTTTGATTACACCAGATAAAGAAGTTGATCTAGGAGGAAAAATATACTAAATATTTAGAAACCCTTATAAATCAAATTTAGTTTCTAAGAATTAATATATAAAATGGCATCACAAACAGTTGAATCATTAGTACCAGGAGGCAAGGCAACTGCAGCACCTCCATTAGGCCCTGCTCTAGGACCATTAGGGGTAAATATCGGCCAGATAGTTGCAGACATAAACAAAAAAACTTCTATGTTCAATGGAATGCAGGTTCCTGTTAAAATTATAGTAGATACTGATACAAAAGAATTTAAAATAACTATAGGAACTCCTCCTGCATCCTCATTAATATTAAAAGAAGCAGGTATAGAAAAAGGCTCTGGAAATCCTAAAACAGACAAAGTTGCTGATGTTCTTATTGAGCAGATAATTAAAGTTGCAAAGATGAAAGAAGGAAATCTCCTTGGAAAAGATTTGAAGCAAAAAGTAAAAGAAATTATAGGAACATGCAATTCAATGGGAATACTTGTAGAAGGAAAACCAGCAGTAGATGCTATTAAAGAAGTTAATGAAGGTAAGTTTGATAAGGAAATAAAAGAAGAAAAAACAGAGCTTACTGCAGAAGAAAAAGCCAAGCAAGAGGAGCAGAAGAAGAAACTTGCAGCAGAAATGGAAGCAAGGCGTGCAGAGTTTGAAAAAATAGCTAAGGGAATTATTGCAGATATGGCTGGCAAGGAAAGAGGAGAAATTAAGGCTAAACTGTCAGAAGCAGACATTCCGGATGCAATGATTAAGGAATTATTGCCAGTAGAAGGAGAAGCAGCTGCACCAGGAGCAGAAGCAAAACCAGGAGAAGCCCCAGCAGAAGGGGCTGCACCACCAGCAGAAGGAGAAAAGCCAGCAGAAGCAGCAAAACCTGAAGCTAAAGGAGAGTCAAAAGATAAGAAATAACTTATTTCTCAAAAAACTTATCGCTTCTTTGAAATTCAATATTATTTTTTTCTAAAATCTCTAGTATCCTTGCTTTTTCTTTACCCAAACCTTTCCAGTCTAGCAAAACAAATTTCGATTCCGGAATAGTCTTTTCCATCGCTTCTTTTATCAAAGCCTCATTTAAATTCTCCAGATTGTATTTTGCACACACATGTCCTGCTGCAAATTCAGATTTTAGCATAACCTTATTAGCAACATGATTGTAATGGCTGCCTCCGATGATAAAAAGGCTTTCAATTTTATTTTCATCAATTTTCGATTCATTATTATTTTCATTTTTTAAATTTCCATTATTATTAATTATTATTTTCGAATTTTTTTTATTGAATTTTTTTTCATTGTAATTATCGTTTTTCTTTGTTGAATTATTGATCATTGTATTCGTATTATTGTACTTCCCAATTCCATTAATCACCGATTTCGCTATAATTTTTCCTGCATCCTTATCCACCCATTCTTTTTCAGTACTGCCTATCTCAACAAACAGCACAGGTTTTTCCATGTAAGGCCCATGATGCGTGCCTTCCATAGTTGCTTCATAAGGCTCTTTTGCATTATTATTCAGCTCAATAAATATTTTTTTTAATAGAATTGAATGAGGAACGCATAGTGTTTTTTCTTTTCCGCCTTTCTCTGCCTTTCCAAAATTACCAATGGGGTGTACAGTTAAACTTGGCCTCCCTTCAGCAGCACTGTGTGTTGTTATGAAAACAAAAATATCAGCTTCTATTTTCTTATCCAAATCATCTGTAAAAATATGCTGCGAATTGATTGTATATAATTTTATTATTTTATTATTTATTGTATATTGGTAGATAGAATTATTGTCAAATTTCTCCTCTAATTCATTGAATTCAAAACTATTAATCAAATTCTCTTTAATATTCATGCCTGCTTTGTCATTTATCCAGCAAACGAGTGCGATGTTCATTAGGAGAAGGTTTTTGAGTATAAATAAATATCTTCCTCTAATTCATAAATAAGTAAATAAATAAGTATAAATATAAGTAGTAATATAAATAAAACAAAAACAAAAATCAAAAACTTTAAATATAAGTATTTTAATAAGAATAAAAATAAGTAAAATGCCAACTGAATTCAAGAGAAAGCTCTACAAACGTGGTTCTAGCTTTGAGACGACTATTCCTATGCCCTTACTATTTGCATTAGATAAGAGCAAGAAGTATAACGTTATTTTTTCCTTCGATGCTGATGCTAATAAATGGTACATCAAATTTGAAGAATTAAATGAAAAAACAGAATGAGGTGAAAAGATATGTATAGATTTATGAAGTTTTTGGATACATTAGAGCATTATGAATTAGTGAGATTAAAGCAGGGTATGGAAAAGGGTAATATTGATATTGAAAAAACAATCCAGCAGAAAATAAAAGAGCATGAAAAGAAACATGCAAAGTCCTGCACAACCTGCTCTAATGCTATAGACTCTTACAATACAAATAATTACACAGTCATCTTTGGCCCAGGTGATTTTAGGAAAAAAGCCTCTTTTTGTGGTTTGGACTGCCTGGAATATTTCTTGATAAAACTAAAACAAATGAAAACAGATGCTGGGAAAACAGAGTTTTCTAGTATCTCTCAAGGAGATGATAAGAATGCAGAAAAAACTGAATAAACTCATTGAAACAAAAACTGAAAGAATTAGTTATGCAAAATCCATAGAAAGAATTACTTTTGAACAACTAAAGAAGATTTCCATCAATAATGATTGTTATGTATATTGACAAATTGAAAAAAGGGTGGTAAAAAATGCAGATAAAGGAAATTTGGGAAATCATGAAAATCAAAGATTTTCAGGATGCCGAAAATCTCAGATTTTCGTGCATAACCGGAAAAACTACAGAAGAAATTAAAAAGATGCTTGACAGGACTGATGTTATAGAGCTAAGGCTGACGGAAAAATAACATAAAAAGATGCACTACAAAAAAACAGAAGAAGTATTTAAGGAATTAAATACCCAAAAAGAAGGATTAACCGAAAAAGAAGTAGAAAAAAGACTAAAAAAATACGGCTATAATGAAATTAAAGAAGCAAAGAAAATAAGCCCGTTAAAAATATTCCTGCAGCAGTTTAATTCCGCTGTTGTTTACATATTAATTGCTGCCCTGCTTATTTCATTATTTCTTGGAGAAAGAATTGATGCAATTGTTATAGGCATAATTTTAATCTTAAATGCATTGTTTGGTTTCTACCAGGAATATAGGGCAGAAAAATCCATAGAAGCTCTTAAAAAATTATCAAGCTTGAAAGCAACAGTAATAAGAGAAGGAAAAGAAAAAGACATAGATGCAAAGCTTTTAGTTCCGGGGGATATAATAAAGCTGGAAACAGGCGATAAGATACCAGCAGATTCCAGAATTTTTGAATTAATAAATTTACAGACTCAAGAAGCAGCATTAACCGGTGAATCATTGCCTGTAAAGAAAGGATTGAATGTTTTGCCAGAAAAAACTCCACTAGCCGATAGGATTAATATGGTTTTTTCTGGAACTATTATAACTAGCGGCAAAGGGAAAGCTATTGTAACATCAACTGGTATGAATGGTGAGATAGGAAAAATTGCCAAGCTGATAGAAGGAGCAGAGGAAGAAGCAACACCTTTACAAAAAAAACTAAATATGCTGGGCAGAAGATTAGGTGTTATCACAATAATAGTTTCAGTCATTGTTTTCTTAGGCGGAATCTTAAAAGGAGGCTCTGTTCTTGAATTTTTTATTGTTGCAGTTTCTTTGGCAGTAGCAGCAATACCAGAAGGCTTGCCTGCAATAGTAACAATTGGTTTGGCCCTGAGCGTGAAGAGGATGGTCAAAAGGAATGCCTTAATCAGAAAGCTTCCATCAGTTGAAACTTTGGGATCTACTACAGTCATCTGTACAGATAAAACCGGAACTTTAACGAAAAACGAGATGACTGTTAAAAAGATTTACATAAATGGGAATGTAATAGATGTTACTGGTTCTGGATATGAAAAGAAAGGAAAATTTTTAGCCAACAATAAGGAAATAAATCCAAAAGAAATGGAATTATTGCTTAGAGCTGGCGTCTTAAATAATGATGCAGCATTTGATGGTGAGCAAGTTATTGGAGATCCCACCGAAGCAGCTTTAATTGTTAGCGCAGCAAAAGCAGGAATTGATAGGGATATTTTGCAAAAAAAATATCCAAGAAAAGATGAGATTCTTTTTACTTCTGAAAGAAAAATCATGACAACAATGCACAACATTAATGGAGAGCATATTGCATATGTTAAGGGAGCTCCGGAAATTGTCCTGAATAAGTGCAATTCCATTTACGAAAATGGGAAAATAAAAAAATTAACTGCAATCAGAAAAAATGAAATTTTGGAAGCAAATAAGCAATTTGCAAACCATGCTTTACGGGTTTTGGGATTTGCATATAAGACTGTAATGGATAAAAGCAGAACTGAAAAAAATCTTATCTTTATTGGTTTACAGGGAATGATTGACCCCCCAAGAGACGAAGTTAAAGATGCTATAACCAAATGCAAAAAAGCAGGTATTAAGGTTGTTGTCATAACAGGAGATAACGAAGTAACAGCAAAAGCAGTTGCCCATGCAATTGGCATTGAAGGCAGATCAATTACGGGCAAGGATTTAGATAAACTAAAAGATTTAACAAAGTATGTTGATGATATTACAATTTATGCTCGTGTAAATCCGGAGCATAAAATTAAGATTGTAGATGCCCTAAAGAAAAAAGGACATATTGTTGCGATGACTGGAGATGGTGTTAATGATGCCCCAGCTTTGAAAAAAGCAGACATCGGTATTGCAATGGGCATAACAGGAACAGATGTTGCCAAAGAAGCTTCCGATGTTATTCTTACAGATGATAATTTTACCTCTATTGTTAATGCAGTTGAAGAAGGGCGTGGCATCTATGATAACATAAAAAAGTTTGTATCATACTTATTGTCTTCTAACACTGGAGAAGTCTTAACTATTTTTGTTGCTATAATGCTGGGTTTACCCCTCCCTTTGATAGCAATAATGATATTGTGGAATAATCTGATTACTGATGGTTTACCTGCTTTGGCTTTAAGTGTCGATCCTCCAGATCCTGATATAATGGAAAGAAAACCAAGAAAAAACCATGAGAGAATAATATCCAATCCGATTATAGTGAGATTGTTAATTGTAGGATTTACCATCATGATAAGTACATTGACCATATTCCATTTTTATAGTACAGAAAAATATTTGGCTTATGCGCAAACAGTTGCATTATGTACCTTAATGATTTCCCAAATGTTTAACGTATTGAATTGCAGATCAGAATTTAATTCATTATTCAAAATTGGCATCTTTACTAACATGAAACTCTGGGGTGCAATATTGTTTTCCGTAATCATGCAGATAATTGCAGTGCAAACTCCGTTTTTCAACACGTTCTTGAAGACAGTACCTTTAACCTTAATGGACTGGCTTTATGTTGTTTTGATTTCAAGCTCTGTTTTTATTATTGTAGAAATTTATAAGTTTGTTGTTAGGAGAGTAATGCCAGATGTTATTGGATGATTAATTATTTGTTTTATTTGATAAAAAACAATGTTAGATATACTTATTTGGATTGGAATTTTTGCAGT